>JAOPVD010000214.1 GCA_025966295.1 Frankiales bacterium
TTCGGCGACGACTGGTTCCTGGAGCCGCTCGGCGTCCTCGTCGACGCGCTCAACCAGGAGGCCCAGCTCTCCGAGACCGGTCACCAGATGACCGAGCGGCGGCTCACCGCACTGCTGGTGGACCGGCTGCGGCTGCGCGGCTACCAGCAGGAACACCCCGAGGTGCTGGACACCGAGGTGCGCGTCGCCGCCGAGATCTGCGGCCTGCCGCGCACCGGCTCGACGCTGCTGCACCGGCTGCTGGCGGCCTCGCCGCGGCTGACCTCCACCCTGAGCTGGGAGTGCTCCTACCCGCTGCCCTTCCCCGGCGAGGGGCCCGACGCGGAGGTCCGCAAGCAGAAGGCCAAGCGGATGATGGACCTGTTCCTCGAGCTGTCCCCCGACTTCGGCGACATCCACACCGTCGTCTGGGACGGACCTGAGGAGGACGTGCTCCTGCTCGACCGGTCCTTCACCGCGATGAGCTGGGACTCCTTCTACTGGGTGCCTTCCTACGGCATCTGGCTGCGGTCCTTCGACCAGAGCCGGGCGTACGGCGAGCTCCGCGAGTGGCTGCAGGTCCTGCAGCACCAGGACCCGACGCGGGCCGGCAAGCAGTGGGTGCTGAAGTCCCCGCACCACCTCACCGCCGCCGACACCGTGCTCGACGAGTTCCAGGACTGCAAGATCGTCATGACCCACCGGTCGCCGACCTCAGCCGTCCCGTCGTACGCCTCGATGGTGCAGGCCATGACGTCGCAGTACAGCGACAAGGTGGACCCGCAGCAGATCGGCCGGTACTGGAACGACCGGTTCCGCGAGTGCCTGACCGGCTTCGCCGAGGTCCGCGCCCGCCGCCCGGCGCGGTTCGTGGACGTGCCCTTCAAGGCCACGGTCGCCGAGCCGCTCGACACCGCGCAGCGCGTCATGGGCGCGCTCGGGCTGGCCGTGGAACCGGCTGACCTGCGGGCCTTCGAGGACTACCTCGAGGTCAACCGCCAGGAGCGGCACGGCTCGCACAGCTACACCGCGGCGGACTTCGGGCTCTCGACCGAGCAGCTCGAGCGCGACTTCTCCTTCTACACGGAGGCTTACCTGTGATCCTGTCCGACGAGGTCGTCGTCATCACCGGCGTCGGTGCCGGCCTGGGCGCCAAGCTGGCCCAGCGCGCCGTCGCGGAGGGCGCCAAGGTGGTCATGGCGGCGCGCTCCACCGGCGTCACCGAGCAGATCGAGAAGGAGACCGACGGCGCCGCCGTCGCCGTCGCCTGCGACGTCCGCAAGGAGGAGGACTGCGCCCGCGTCATCGACACCGCGGTCGAGCGCTTCGGCAAGGTCACCGGGCTGGTCAACAGCGCCTATGCGCACCCCGGCTTCCACGACCTGCTGGCGACGCCGGACAAGGGCCTGCGCCGGTCGTTCGACGTCATCGTGCACGGGGCGCTGCAGATGACCCGACTGGCGGTGCCGCACATGCAGGCCGCCGGGCACGGCTCGATCGTCAACGTCGGCACCATGACGACCCGCAAACCGATGAAGGGCGAGGGCGGCTACGCGCTGGCCAAGGCGGCGATGACCTGCGCCACCCAGTTCCTCGCCCTCGAGCTCGGCGAGCACAACATCCGCGTCAACCAGGCCATCATGGGCTGGCTCGACGGTCCCGGCGTCCGCTTCTACCTGCAGATGACCTCGGAGCAGAAGGGCATCACCGAGCAGGACGTGTACGACGACATCGCGTCCCGCAACGCGCTCGGCCGGATCCCCACCGACGAGGCGTGCGCCGGCGCCATCCTGATGCTGCTGTCGGGCTACAGCTCCGAGGTGACCGGCGCGATCCTCGACGTCAACGGCGGCGAGTACATGCCCGCATGAGTGCTGGCGCGGTTCTCAACGACACGACGGTCGCCAGTGAGGTGGTCGAGATCGACGTGCCGCCGGAGTTCGTCTGGGCGGTGCTCACCGACTTCGCGCGCTACCCGGAGTGGAACCCGTACACGGTGCGGGTCGAGGCCGTCCTCGCGGTCGGCGGCCGGGTGGTACTGCACCTGCCGGACCCGAACGCCCCCGGCCAGGTTTTCGAGACCGTGGAGTGGATGAGCGTCGTCGACGCGCCGCACCACCTGCAGTACGACACCGGTACCGAGATCCCCGGCATCCATGCGGTCCGCGACCAGTGGGTCGAGGACCTCGGCGGTGGCCGCTCGTCCTACCGCACCACCGATGTCTTCAATGGCGACATCGCGAAGGTGGTCTACGACCTGCAGGGCGCCTGGGTGACCGCCGGCTTCAACGCGACGGCCCACGCTCTCAAGGCCCGCGCCGAGCAGCTCTGGGCGGCCCGCTGAGCGCGGGTGAACCCAAGCCTGCCGTTTCCCGCCACCAGCCCTCGGGTAGCGGGTGTGCAGCGACGTCCCGTCCAGCAGGGACGCATTGACGACAGGCGGATTCATGACGGAGCAGCGCATCTCCCGTGCCGAGCTCGAGGCCGAGGCCGGCACCGCACTCCCGGCCAAGGAGGTCGTGTCCCTGCTCGACCTCAACGCCAACGTCGACCTCGCCCTCGACCTCGCGGCCCCGGTGGACCTGGCGGTCGCCGCCAACCTCAACATCGCCGCCCCCATCGACGCGGCCGCCGCGGCGAACGTGCTCTCGGTGGGTTCGGACGCCGTCGCCGCTGCCCCGCAGCAGGTCCTCATCGACCAGAGCCTCACTGGTGCCGCGGAAGCGACGGCCCCGCAGACGGCCGGCGTCGACCAGACCGGCGCCGCGCCCGCCGACACCACGACGGCTCCGGCCGTCCCGTCGACCGGGGGCGCCACCACCAGCTCCGGCGTCGGTGACCTCCTGGCGGGCGGCAACCTGCTCGACGTGAACGTCGACATCAACGCCGACGCGAAGCTGGCCGCGCCGGTCGCCGGTGCGGTCGCCGCCAACGCCAACGTCGCGGCCCCGATCGATGCCGCGGTCGCCGCCAACGTCGGCTCCGTCGACTCGAACGCCACCGCGGTCGCCTCGCAGACCGCCCTCATCAACCAGGACCTGGCGGCGGACGCGACCGCGACCGCCGACCAGAACGCCACCGTCACGCAGTAGCGCGTGACCACTGCCACTGGAGCGCACCTGCCCCAGCGGGCAGACGGCGTGCAGCTGCTCGGCGAGCTCGCCGGATCGGGGTACCAGCAGAAGCAATCGCTGGTACGCCGGGCCGACGGGCAGACCGTGCAGCTCACGCCGCTGCTCTACCAGCTCCTGGAGGAGCTCGACGGCGGGCGCACCGTCGAGGAGGTCGCCGCCGCCCTCAGCGCCCGGGTCGACAAGAGCCTGGACGCGGACGACGTCGCCTACCTGCTCGAGGACAAGCTGCGTCCACTGGGGCTCCTGGTCAGCCTCGACGGCACCGAAGCGGTTGCCCCCAAGGCGAACCCGCTGCTGGGGCTGCGCTGCAAGGTGGTGGTGTCGGACCCGGCCATCACCCGCCGGATCACCGCGCCCTTCGCGTGGCTGTTCCACCCGGTCGTGCTGTTCCCGGTGCTGGCGGCCTTCGTCGCGGTCTGCTGGTTCGTGCTGGTCGACAAGGGACTGGCCTCGGCGACCCGGTCGGCGTTCGAGACGCCGGGCCTGCTGCTGGCGGTGTTCGCCCTGACCGTGCTGTCGGCCGGGTTCCACGAGTTCGGCCACGCGGCGGCCTGCCGCTACGGCGGCGCGACGCCGGGGGCGATGGGAGCCGCCCTCTACCTCGTCTTCCCCGCCTTCTACACCGACGTGGACGACTCCTACCGCCTCAACCGGCGCGGGCGGCTGCGGGTGGACCTCGGTGGTCTGTACTTCAACGCGCTCGTGGCGGTCGCCGTCACGGGGCTGTGGCTCGCCACCCGGCAGGACGCGCTGCTGCTCGGCGTCGCCACCCAGCTGCTGCAGATGCTGCGCCAGCTGGCGCCGGTGATCCGCGCCGACGGCTACCACATCCTGGCCGACCTGACGGGCGTCCCGGACCTGTTCTCCCAGCTCGGCCCGACGCTGCGGCGGCTGCTGCCCTCGCACTGGGGCGAGCCCTCACCGCTGACCCGCAGGGCCCGCCTCATCGTCACCGCCTGGGTGCTGGTCGTGGTACCCGTGCTGGTGTCGATGCTGCTCACCGCGGTGCTGCTCCTGCCGCGGTTGGCCGCGACCGCCTGGACCAGCGGGCAGGTGCACGCAGGCAAGCTGGTCGACGCGGCCGAGCAGGCCGACCTCCTCGGCCTCGGCGCCGGCCTGCTGAAGATCGCGGCGCTGGCGCTGCCCGTGCTGGCGACCACCTACATGCTGGTCCACCTGGTCCGCCGCACCACGGCGAGCACCTGGAAGAGGACCCAGGACAGGCCGGCCGCGCGCAGTGGCGCCGTGCTGGCGGGCCTGCTGCTCGTCGCGCTGCTGGGCTGGGCCTGGTGGCCGAGCGGTCAGTACCAGCCGGTCCGCGGGGACGAGCGCGGGACGCTCACCCAGCTCGTCGGTTCGTGGCAGGGCGGCACGCTCCGGACCGCGGCCGCGAGCGAGCCGGTCCGCGTGACGCAACAGCCCGCCCTCGCCCTCGTGCCCCGCCAGCCCGGTGCGCCGGTGCTGCTGCTGGTGCGCGACGGCGCCGGTCACCTGCAGACCGTCCTCGCCGGCAACCCCTCGACGGCGGGCAGCACGGTCACCGGCCGCGCGCTGCCCTTCGCCCTGCCCAAGGCACCCGGCAAGGACGACAACCAGGCGCTCTCGGTCAACACCGCGGACGGCAGGGTCGTCTACGACGTGGCCTACGCCCTGGTGACCGTCACGGACGGCCGGGACGTGACGAGCACCAACTCCGCCTACGCGCTGGCGAGCTGCACCCGGTGCGCGACCGTGGCGGTCGCCTTCCAGGTGGTGCTGGTGCTCGGCCAGAGCGACATCGTGCCCGTGAACGCCGCCGTGGCGGGCAACCGCAACTGCGTGCAGTGCCTCACCGCGGCGCTCGCCGTGCAGCTGGTCGCCACCCTCGAGCGGCTGCCCGATGCGCAGGTGCAGGCGCAGCTGACCGCTGCCATGAGCCGGCTCGGGGACGTGGCCGCCGGGCGCGACGTCGACATCGCGGCTGTCTACGCGGAGGTCAAGGCGGTCGAGGCCGAGGTGCTGAAGATCCTGCAGGACAACGGGCTCGTCAGCGCCACGACGACCACCATCGGCGCCACCCCTTCGGCCATCCCGGCGACCTCGAGCGCCCCCGGAGCAGTCGCGAGCACCCCTGCCGCGACGGCTGCGGCCACCCCCGCTCCCACCGCTCCCACCGCCGCGCCGGCCGCGACGCCCCCCACCCCGACGCCGAGCGCCTCGCCGACGCCCACACCGAGCGGCTGACGGTCAGCTGACGGTGAGCGCCGCGGCCGCCTGCCGCACCTGCTCGACCAGCCGCTCCCGCTCCGCCGCGCTGACCCGCTCCCGCAGCACGTGCAGCTCCACCTGGTAGGCCGGTCGGCCGTCGTCCCCGAGCACCGGGGCCAGCAGGTAGCTCAGGGACAGCTCCCCGCCGGCGTCGAGCTCGCGCGGCGTCCAGCCCTGGCCGCCGAGCCGCGCGAACACCGCGACCAGGTGCCCCCGGAGCTCACCCGACGCGGGATGGTCGGCCAGGCTGGTGAGCAGCTGTCGCATCTCCCCCACCAGCGGCGCGGCCGCCGACTCGAGCCCCCACGCGGTGTAGCCCCGCTCGCGAATCCCGGCCAGGACCGCCCGGTAGCGGGTGCGCGCAGCGCGGTCCAGGGATGCGGTCCACTGGTCGATGTCCGCGGCCGACCGGTAGGCGTGCGCGACCACGCCGTACGGCGGGTCGAGCGGGAAGCGGGCCCCGGGCCGGCCCGGGCCGGCGACCGCCACGACGGTCAGACCGTCGGGGTCGATCCGGGTGAGGCTGCAGCCCAGTCCGGTGCGGGTGTGCAGCCGGTCGAGCACCTCATCGGCCGCCCCCAGCAGGGGGAAGCGGCGGCGCACCTCCCGGACCAGCGGCACCAGCCCGACGCCCAGCCGGTAGCGCTTGTCGTCAGCGCGCGCCACGAAGCCGGCGTCCCCCAGCTCGGCCAGCAGCACCGCGCAGGTGGAGCCGGACAACCCGAGGCGCTGCGCGACCCCGGAGGCGGTCAGCGGCTCGCCCGCGGCCAGCAGCTGCAGCACCTCGACGACCCGACGGGTCGGAGGTGAGCCCGTTGACCCCGGCACCGCGCCCTCCTAGGCTCATCTCGATCTTCGGAAATCATATCCGATTATTCGGAAGGCGTGACGGATGCCGCTCACCCTGCTCGATCCCGAGACCGAGTTCACGAGCGCGCCGCTGCCCGGTGCCGCGCTGCACGAGCTGCTCGCAGCCGCCCGCCGGCAGCCGGGCCTGGCGTCCGTCCGCCTGCTGGGGCAGCCGGCACTGCTGGTGACCCGGTTCCAGGAGCTGAAGGACTTCATGGCCGACGAGCTCGCCTTCCCGGGCGGCGCGGTCTACCAGTACCAGGTGGAGCCGGCGGTGGGCCGGACCTTCATCAGCATGGACGGCGACGAGCACCTGCAGACCCGGCAGCTGGCGATGCCGGCCTTCCGCTCCGGGCCGGTGAGCCGGTTCATCGACGACCAGCTGGTGCCCCTCGCGCACGAGGTGCTCGACCGGTTCGCGGCCAAGGGCGAGGGCGACCTGGTCGCCGAGCTCACCGCAGTACTGCCGTTCTGGGCGATCAGCCGCAAGCTCGGCCTGCCCGTGGGCAGCGAGGAGAGGCAGCGGGCGGTGACCCGGGCGCTGCTGGCCCACCTGGCCGACCCGGAGGGGGCCCGCCGGGCGGCCGACACCGTCGACGCGATCGTCCGGCCGGTCATGGAGCAGTGCCGGCACACCCCGCAGGACGACGTCCTGTCGCACCTGATGGCGGCGGAGCACCAGGGGCTGCGGCTCGACGACGAGGGCGTGCTCTCGCACGTCCGGCTGCTCTACGCCGTCGGGGCCACCACCACCTCCGACGCGATGAGCAACCTGTTCCGGCTCCTGCTCGAGCGCCCCGAGCTGCTCGCGCGCGCCCGGCACGAGCCCGACCTGCGCCCACGCCTGGTCGGGGAGGCGCTCCGCTTCGAGCCGCCGGTGGCGGTGCTGCCCCGGCTCGCCCCGCACGGCGGCCGGATCGGCGACACCGAGGTAGCGCCCGGAAGCCTGCTGCTCGCCGCCCTGGCCGGCGGCAACCGCGATCCCGAGGTGTTCGCCGACCCCGACCGCTTCGACCCCGACCGCAGCGAGCGGGAGCTGCTGTCGTTCGGCTTCGGCCCGAAGTTCTGCCCCGGCTGGAACCTCGCCCGCTCGCAGCTGCTGGCCGCCCTCGAGGTGGTGCTGGAGCGGCTGCCGGGCCTGCGCCTGGTCGGCGGCCCGCCGCCGCAGGGCGCCATCTTGCGGGCGGTCCCGGAGCTGCACGTCGCCTGGGACGTCGGCTGAGCCCACCAGAGCGGTGTCACCGGGCGGACGCTTGCCCCGGAACGGAGACCGGCGGACGCTGACGTGACACCGACCGCACGGAGGTGGCGGCATGTCCACGATGGCCGTCCCGGCCCCTTTCACCCTGCCCAAGGAGGTCGTCGACTCCCTCCCGTGGGAGCCGCTGGCCGGCTGCGCCGGGGTGATCAACAAGACCGTCTACCGGGCCGGCGACGTCGTCGCCGGGCTGGTGTGGATGCGGCCCGGTGCCGCCGAGACACCACACCTGCACGGGCACGGGCAGCACCACGTCTGGGTGCTGGAGGGGACGATCCGCATCGGCGAGACCGACCTGCCGGCGGGCAGCTACCTGCACGTCCCGGAGGGCCTGCTGCACGCGGTGCGGGACGCCGGCGACGGCAGCCTGGTGTTCTACGTCTTCACCGCCAGCCGCTGACCCTCACCGCCGCAGGTCGAGCGACCAGCCACGGTCCTCGACGCGGGTCTTGATGCGCCACTCGTCGTGCACCCTCGCAAAGGTGTCCCGGTACCAGAGCCCGCAGAACAGCACGTGCTTCTCGTCCTGCACCACCATCGGGTTGAAGCAGATGGTGCGCACCCGCGCGAGGTCGCCCGCGATGTCGAAGGTCGACGTCGCGGTGAGGTGCTGGAACGCCGGGAAGTGCGGCAGGTTGGCGTCCAGGAAGGCCTTCTGCTCGGCCAGCGTCCCGCGGATGCCGCCCATCGAGGTGTAGTCGATGTCGGCGTCCACGGTGAACAGCCCGTCGAGGTCGTCCCACCGCCGCGAGTCGATGGCGTCGCTGTAGCGCGCCAGCACGTCCTGGATCTCCAGCCGGTCCGAGATCTCCTGCAACGACAGCACATCAGCTCCTGGCGAGGTGGACGGTCTGCCACACCGGGCAGCTGGACAGGGTGGAGGCGTCGGCGTACAGCGGCAGCTCCTGCAGGGTGCGGTCGAGCGCCTCCTTGCCGCCGAACAGCCGCGTCGGGTCGAGGTAGTCCTCGACCGCGAACAGCTCGCTGACGATGGCGCGCACCGGCGGCGAGCCGGGGGTCAGGGTCCGCGCCACCGCGTCGCGCAGGTAGCCCTGCCGGCGGGGGTGCAGCGCCGCCGACGACGGCGTGTGCACCACCTGCCAGCCGTGGAAGAAGTCCTCGTCGGTCAGCCGCTCCGGCTTGGGGAACCAGGTCAGGTGCGTAAGCAGCCCCGGTACGCCGGACGGCGGCTGCGGCACCGACTCGGTGACCAGGTACGCGTCCGAGGGCACCGCCTCGACCAGCGCGGGCCACCCGTCGACGCTGTCCACCCACACCTCGACCAGGCCGGCCAGCTCGGCGCCGCGGCCCAGGAGCAGCGGCGGGTTCTCCAGGCCGGCGGCCGCGCTCACGGCCAGCCCGCGCACCCCCAGGTCGAGCAGGGCCGGTGCGTCGGCCAGGTCCTGGGCGGACCAGACGAGCAGGTCGAGCTTCTCCACCTCAGGAGGTCATGTCGGCGAGCGCCTTCAGGGTCTGTGGGTCCTTCACGCCGCCGAGGACCAGCGTGGTGACCGGGCTCTTGCGCCACAGCTCGAGCCGCTCCTTGATGCGGTCGAGCGGCCCGCACAGCGCGATCCCGTCGCACAGGTCGTCCGGGACGGCCTGCACCGCGGCGTCCCGGTCCCCGGCCAGGAACAGCTCCTGCACCTGGTGCGCCTCCTGCTCGAAGCCGAAGCGCGAGACCACGTCGAGGTGGAAATTCTTGTCCTTGGCGCCCATCCCCCCGATGTAGAAGGCCATCGTGAGCTTCACCCACTCGAGGGCCTTCTGGGTGTCGTCGTCGACGACGACCGTGACCGGGCAGGCGATCTCGAACCCCGGCTTCGCGACGGACAGCGCGTCCGCGTAGACCGCCGGTGCGTTGTCGACGTGGAAGAAGATGGGCAGCCAGCCGTCCGCGATCTCGGCGGCGAGCGCGACGTTCTTGGGCCCCTCGGCGCCCAGGAAGACCGGGATCTCAGGGCGGAGCGGGTGCATGTTGGCCTTGAGCGGCTTCCCGAGCCCGGTACCGCCCTGGTAGGGCAGCGGGTAGTGCTCGCCGCTGCTGGTCACCGGGGCCTCGCGCCGCCAGATGTCGCGCACGATCTGGACGTACTCGCGGGTGCGGGCGAGCGGCTTCGGGAACGGCACGCCGTACCAGCCCTCGACCACCTGCGGACCGCTCACGCCGAGGCCGAGCTGCACCCGCCCGCCGGACATCCGGTCCAGCGTCATGGCGCTCATGGCGGTGGCGGCCGGGGTGCGGGCGGACAGCTGCACCAGCCCGGTCGACAGCTTGATGCGGGAGGTGTGCGCGCCCATCCAGGCGAGCGGGGTGAAGGCGTCGCTGCCCCAGGACTCGGCGGTCCAGAGCGAGTCGAAGCCGACGTCCTCCGCCGCCTTGGCCATCGGCAGCACGTCCCCCGGCCCGTCGCCGGTCCAGTAGCCGAAGTTCAGGCCCAGCTTGAGGTCTGCCGTCATGTCACACGTCCCTGGGCAGGCCGAGGATGCGCTCGGCGACGACGTTCTTGAGCACCTCGCTGGTGCCGCCCGCGATGGTGAGGCAGCGGGTGTTGAGCATGGTGTGCGCCAGCTTGTCGGCTGCACCCTCGCGGGCCAGCCCCGACAGGCCGAGCAGCTCGAACCGCAGCTCGGCGGCGTCCTGCTGGTGGCGCATGCCGACCAGCTTGCGGACGCTGGAGGCCGACCCGGGCTCGGCACCGGACAGCTGCCGCAGCGTGGTGCGGAAGGCCAGCAGCGCCTGGCCGTGGGCCTCGCAGACCAGGTGCCCGACCTTGTCGCGCAGCAGCGGGTCCGGTGTGCCGAGGGCGTTGACGTCGGCGAGCACGTCCTCCACGCCGCGGCCGAACGGCGAGCCGGAGCTCATCGCCACCCGCTCGTTGGCGAGCGTGGTGCGGGCCAGCGGCCAGCCACCGTCGACCGCCCCGACGACGCACTCGTCCGGCACGAAGACGTCGTCGAGGAACACCTCGTTGAAGGCGGCGTGCCCGGTCAGCTCGCGCAGCGGGCGGACGTCGACGCCGGCCGCCGTCATGTCGAGCAGGAAGTAGGTGATGCCGCGGTGCCGGTCGGCGCCCTTGCCGGTGCCGCTGGTGCGGGCCAGCAGGATCGCCCAGTCCGCGACCTGCGCCATCGACGTCCAGACCTTCTGGCCGGTGATGCGCCAGCCGCCCTCGACCCGCTCGGCCTTGGTCTGCAGGGAGGCCAGGTCGGAGCCGGCCCCCGGCTCGCTGAACATCTGGCACCACACGATGTCTCCGTGCAGGGTCGGGCGGACGAACCGCTCCTGCTGCCCGGGCGTGCCGTGGGCCACGATGGTCGGCGCCGCCCAGCCGCCGATGATGAGGTCGTGCCGCTTCACCCCGGCGGCCGCGAACTCCTCGTCGATGACGAGCTGCTCGACGGCGGAGGCGTTGCGCCCCCAGGGAGCCGGCCAGTGCGGCACCAGCAGGCCCGCGTCGGCGACAGCGACGTCGCGCTCCTTGCCGGCCGCGGGCAGGTTCGCCAGCACGGCCCGCACCTCGGCCCGCAGCGCGTCGGTGGCGGAGCCCAGGTCGAGCTCGAGCCGGCGCCGGGCACCGGCCAGCGCGAGGTCGGCCGTCAGCGCCCGCCACTCCGACGGGTCGCCGATGAGGGCCCGCAGCGACAGCGCCCGCTTGAGGACGACGTGCGCGTCGTGCTCCCAGGTGTAGCCGATGCCGCCGAGCACCTGCAGCGCGTCCTTGGCGTTGAGGACGGCCGCGTCGACGGCCACCGCGATGGCAATGGCCGCGGACAGGTCCCGCTCGGTCGAGGGCGGCTCGTCGAGGGCGCGGGCGGCGTCCCACACGGTGGCCCGGGCCTGCTCCAGCCGCACGAGCATGTCGGCGCACTTGTGCTTGATGCCCTGGAAGGCCCCGATCGGCCTGCCGAACTGCTCGCGGGTGGTCGCGTAGGCGGCGGCGGTGTCGAGCGCCCAGCCGGCCAGCCCGGTCGCCTCGGCGGCCACCACCACCCCGACGAACAGGCGCACCTGCGACAGCGTCAGCCCGGGCAGCACCCGCGAGGCCGGTACGGCGACGTCGTGCAGGGTCACGCTCGCGGGCCGGCGGGTGGCGTCCAGCCCCGCCAGCGGCGTCACCGTGGCCTGGGCGGCCTCGACCACGAACCAGGTGTCGCCGGCCCCGAGCAGCAGCACGTCGGCGAGGCCGCCGCCGAGGACCCGCGTGGCCGTCCCGGACACCACCAGCCCGTCGGCCGAGGCCACCGCGGTCAGCCCGTCCTCGACCGCCACCGCGGCGGTGGTGGTGCCGTCGACGAGCGCCGGCAGCAGCTCCTTGGCCGCGGTACCGCCGACCTGGGCGAGGACCAGCGAGGCGCACAGCGTGGGAAGCGCCGGACCGGGTGCGAGGGCGCGCGCGAGCTCCTCGACCGCCACCGCCAGCTCGACACCGCCGGCGCCGGAGCCGCCGTTCTCCTCGGCGACGTGCAGCCCGAGCAGCCCCTGCTCGGCGAGGGCCTGCCACCAGGCGGGCCGAACCTCTGGACCTTCCAGGGCGGCGCGGGCGCTGGCACGCAGCCCCGCGCGCTCTGCCCAGCCGCGGACCGAGGCGGCCAGTGCCTCGTGGTCCTCGCTCACACCGATCGTCATCTGCGGGTGCCTTCCGGTCAGGTGCCTGGCATACTAGAACACGTTCCTGTTTCTGGCACGCGTCATCCGCGAGGCGGGCGCTGGCCCGAACTGGAACCGGTGCTAGTTTCGGCGGCCCGGACTGCGGAGAGGTAGAGCCAGTGACGAGCACGGCAGCCACGGCCATCACGGCCGAGACCGAGACTGCCGCCCAGCGTGCCCGCCGCGAGCGCATCCTGGCCGCCACGCTGGCGCTGGCGGCCCGCGGCGGCTACGAGGCGGTCCAGATGCGCGAGGTCGCCGAGCGCTCCGAGGTCGCCCTTGGGACGCTCTACCGGTACTTCCCCTCGAAGGTGCACCTGCTGGTGTCCGCCATGGCCTCCGAGGTCGAGCGGCTGTCGGCGCGGCTGCAGAAGCGCCAGGCGCCCGGTGAGACCCGCGCCGAGCGGGCGGCCTTCGTGCTGGAGCGCTCCACCCGCTCGCTGCAGCGCGAGCCGCTGCTCACCGAGGCCATGATCCGGGCCATGATGGCCGCCGACGCGACGGTCGCCACCGAGGTGGCCTCGGTGCGCGAGGGGATGGCCGACCTCATCGTGCAGGCGATGCGGGGCGGCGGCCCCGAACAGGAGCACGACGTCGACCTGGCGGCCATCTTGCAGGACGTGTGGTTCGCCCGGCAGATCGCCTGGCTGGGTGGCCGCATCGAGGCAGCCGACGTCTGGCGCGACATCCACCTCGCCATCACGCTGGTGCTGCGCGACTAGTCAGCTGTTGCGGGCGCTCAGCACCAGCGCCACCGCGATGAGGACGCTGAAGACCGCGCCGAGCAGCATCGCGACCGCACCGAGGTCTGCCGCGCGCCCCCGGGACGGCAGGGACGCGCCCAGGACGATGCCCAGCGGCGGCACCAGCACGGCCAGGACGAGGGCGAGCACCGCCCGACGGTCGATGCGGTCAGGGTCGTCCCCGAGGTCGGCAGTGCGGCGCTCGCGGACCGCGTTCCCGATGAGGATGACCCCGGCCACCACGCCCACGTAGCCGATGGCGGGAACGACCGCCACCCCGGCTTGGATCATGGCGACGGCGAAGGCGGTGCCGACCACCACCAGCGCCACGCCCAGGAGCAGCATCTTGTCGGGCG
>JAOPVD010000268.1 GCA_025966295.1 Frankiales bacterium
CGTCCGGCCGGGGGTGACGACGGTGTGGGTGTTGCTCGTGGGTGCCGCGGCCGCCGCCTACGCGACGGTCGACGCCGACACGACCGGCAGCGACGCCGAGCACGTGGTCCGCACCCTGCTGGGCCTCGGCCTGGCGCTGGGGGCGGCGCGGCTGCTGCGGGCGCACGCGGTCCGCCGGGTCGGCGGGCTCACCGGTGACGTGCTGGGCGCGCTGTCGGAGACCGCCACGACGGTGTGCCTGGTGGTGCTGGCCACCAGCGGCTGGGGGCCGTGACCGGTCAGAACCGCTGCAGCGCCTCGGCGACGCGCTTGGCGATGGCCCCGACCGGCAGCGCGTCGACGTCCACGATCTGGCCGGCCACCTGCTCGTAGAAGTCGTGGCGGTCCGCCGCGAGCCGGCGCAGCGTGGCCACCGGGTCGGCACCGAGCCAGTCCCGCTCGGCGCCGGTGCCCAGCCGACGGGCCAGCACGGTGGGGCTGGCCCGCAGCCACACCACGTGGCAGGGCGCCTCGGCGAGCCGGACCCGGTCGGCCGCGTCGAGGACGACCGCCCCGGGCACGCTGCCGATCATCGGCCCGGGCATCCCGAGCATGAGGGTGAGGACCCGGGACTCGGCCTGGCGCAGTCCCTGCTCGCCCTGCGTCGCGACCAGCTCCCGCGCTGAGAAGCCGGCGGTGCGCTCGAGCAGCGTGTCGTTGTCCAGGTACGGCCAGCCGAGGCGCGCGGACAGGGCGGCGCCGACTGCCGACTTCCCGGCACCGACCATCCCGATGAGCAAAACCTTGTCGGCCACGACGCTTTCCCCTTGGGTCTACCGGACGTGGCTGGGTACGAACGGTGGCTTGACGACCTTCATGACGCTGGTGCGCCCGCGGACGTCGACGGTCACGTCGTCGCCCGCTGCGGTGCCCTTCTCCAGCAGGGCGAGCCCGATGCCGACCCGGCGGGTCGGCGAGAACGTCCCGCTTGTCACTTCGCCCACAACCCGCCCCTCCTTGAGCACCTGCATGTGGCTGCGCGGGATGCCGCGGTCCTGGGACTCCAGTCCCCACAGCGAGCGGGCCGGGCCGGCGGCGCGTTCTTTCACCAGCGCGTCGCGGCCCCAGAACGCCGGCTTGTCCCAGCCGACGGCCCAGCCGGACTTGGCCTGCACCGGGGTGATCTCGAGGGACAGGTCCTGGCCGTGCAGCGGGTAGCCCATCTCGGTCCGCAGCGTGTCGCGGGCACCCAGGCCGCAGGGCAGGACACCCAGCGCCGCGCCCTTGGCCATCAGCTCGTCCCAGACCGCACCGGCGTCCTCCCAGGCGGGCAGCAGCTCGTAGCCGAGCTCGCCGGTGTAGCCGGTGCGACAGACGGTCATGTCGCCGGACCGGGTGAAGCTCATGTAGTCGTGGTCGGTCGGCAGCCCCAGCGCGGCCACCAGCTCGGGGCTGCGCGGCCCCTGCACGGCGATCACCGCGAACCGGGTGTGCAGGTCCTCGACCTCGAGGCCGGCGGTGGCGTCGGCCTGCAGCAGGCCCACCACGGCCGAGGTGTTGGCGGCGTTGGGGATGAGGAAGACCTCGTCCTCGCTGCGGACGTAGGCGATGAGGTCGTCGATGACGCCGCCGGTCTCGCGGTCGCAGCACAGCGTGTACTGCGCCTGGCCGATCCCGACGCGGCGCAGGTCGTTGGTGAGCCGGGCGTTGACGAAGTCCAACGCGCCGGGGCCGCGGACGACGCCCTTGCCGAGGTGGCTGACGTCGAAGACACCGACCGCCTCGCGCACGGCCGCGTGCTCCTTCAGGACGCCGCCGCCGGGGTACTCGATCGGCATCTCCCAGCCACCGAAGTCGGCCAGCTTGGCGCCGAGGGCGACATGGCGGTCGTGCAAAGGGGACGTCTTGAGATCGCTCACGAGGGGCGACCCTAGCGAGTGCAGCGCTCCAGCGCGCCTACCAGCGCCTCCAGATCCCCCGGCGTGACCCACGCCGCGGTCGACACCCGCAACACCGGTACGGCGAGATCGCCGGCCCGGCTGGTCGGTACCGCGCTGAGCACGAAGCCCTCGGCGAGCAGCGCGGCGCGGGTCGCCACCGGGTCCGCGGACGGGTGCCGGAGCGTGCTGATGCCGGACTTCTCCTCGAGCGGCTCGACCACCCGCCAGCCGCCGGCGTCCTGCAGCAGCACCCGGGCCGCCGCGGCCGCGGCCTGCAGCACCGGAACCACCGCCGGTGACCAGGTCCGGGCCGCCAGCGCCAGCCCGACCCGGCCGGCGACGTGCGTCTCGTTCGCGTCGAAGCGGCGCAGGTCGGCGAACAGCCCGCCGGCCTGGGTCGGCGGGCTGGCCAGCCGCGGCGCCCACGCCGGGTCGACCATCGCGAAGCCGACGCCGCGCGGGCCGCACAGCCACTTCCGGCTGGTGCCGACGTAGGCGGCGGCGCCGGCCGGCACCTCGGTCTGACCGAGCGCCTGCGCGACGTCGAGCAGCAGCGGCACGCCGCTGGCCAGCACGTCCGCGACCGGCTGGACCACGCCGCGGTGGCTGGCCACCTGCGGCAGCGTCACCAGGTCGAGGTCCGCCGGTAGCGCCTGCACCCGGCCCAGGTCGTCGACCTCCAGCGGCACCAGCTGCCAGTCGTGCAGCGCCGCCCGCTGGCGCAGCAGCCGGGCGTTGCCGCCGTACTCGCTGGGGACCGTGCCGATGCGGGCACCGCGGGCCAGCGGCCAGGCGTCCAGCAGGGCGGTGAAGGCCGCCGCCCCGCCCTCGGTGAGCAGCACGTCGGGGCCGGCCAGCCCGACCATCGCGCCGAGCGCCGCCCTGCCGGCCGCGAGCTGCGGCTCAGCCTGCTCCTCGGCGACGTAGCCCCCGAGCTCGGCCTCGAGGCGCAGGTGGGCGACCTCGGCGGCCAGCACCGCCTCCGAGACCCGGCCGCAGGCCGCCGCGTCGAGGTGCACCTGCTCGGTGGGGACGCGGTCCTGGACCCACGCGCTGACGCTCATGCGTGCATCCAACCGCGGGTAGGGTCGTCGCTCGTGACGAACCTCTCCGTGTCCTCGAGCAACGCCGCCGCGGTGAAGGCCGACGCCCTCGTCATCGGCGTCCAGAAGGGCCCGAAGGGGCTGGTGCTGGCCCCCGGTGCCGACGACGTCGCGAAGGCGTTCGGCAAGAGCCTGCTGCCGGCCCTCACCGGCCTGGGCGCGACCGGCAAGGCCGAGGAGGTCACCACCCTCGCTTCGCTGGGCGCCACGAAGGCCCCCGTCGTCGTGGCGGTCGGCCTCGGCGACCAGACCAAGCAGGTCGACCTCGAGGTGCTGCGCCGCGCCGCCGGCGCGGCGGTCCGCGCGCTCGCCGG
>JAOPVD010000346.1 GCA_025966295.1 Frankiales bacterium
CGGCGGAGGTCACCTTCCACCTTGTAGTTGGCGTCGATCCAGTCGCGGAGCTTGACGAGGTCGTCCTCGGCGAGGTCCTTGACCCGGACGTCCGGGGAGACACCGGTCTCGGCCAGCGTCTGCTGGGCGCGGGTGCGGCCGATGCCGTAGATGTAGGTGAGCGCGATCTCCAGCCGCTTTTCGCGGGGGAGGTCAACGCCAGCGAGGCGTGCCATTGGGCGGGTTCCTTCTTCCTGTTGCGCGGAGGTCGTACGCGTCCCGTCCCCTCCCGCCCGGGAGGGGCCCCGGCCTCCGACCGGGGGTACACCCCGTCAGGGGTGGTTGGGCGCGCTGTGGGGAGTGGGGACTAGCCCTGCCGCTGCTTGTGACGCGCAGTGGAGGAGCAGATCACCATGACGCGGCCGTGGCGACGGATGACGCGGCACTTGTCGCAGATCGGCTTGACGCTCGGCTTGACCTTCACGGTTCTCTTTCTTCTCTACTTGTAGCGGTAGACGATGCGGCCGCGCGTGAGGTCGTAGGGCGAGAGCTCCACGACCACGCGGTCCTCGGGAAGGATGCGGATGTAGTGCTGCCGCATCTTGCCGCTGATGTGAGCCAAGACCCGATGGCCGTTCTGCAGCTCCACGCGAAACATCGCGTTGGGGAGCGGCTCGACCACTCGGCCCTCGATCTCGATGGCCCCGTCCTTCTTGGGCATGTCCTCCGCTTACCGTCTTCCCGATGAGGTAACACTGCTCGTCAGCACCACGCACTCCGTTGGGATGGGCGGAGGGCACGCTGAGTCGCGCCAGTCACAGACCGACGTGTCATCGTACGCCACTGCCGCGCGGGCCGTCCAACGCCCCCGTGCGTGAAGCCCGTCACCCCGCGTCTGGTGGGTCGCGGGGCCCGGCTCACGAGCCCGTCACCGGCTCCAGGAACAGCCCCACCGCCGCGGCGTGCTCGGTGTCGCCGGCGAACGCCGCCGCCAGCCGGCCCGGCGGCAGGTGCGCCACCACGGCGCGGGCGTGCCCGCCCACCAGGGCGACCGCCGCCAGCGGGTTGCCGCCGACGGTGAAGACCACGGTGCCGGTCGCGTCCTCGGCCAGCCGACCGGTCCGCGGGTCGACC
Source organism: Frankiales bacterium (assembly GCA_025966295.1). Lineage (GTDB taxonomy): Bacteria > Actinomycetota > Actinomycetes > Mycobacteriales > SCTD01 > RYN-111. The sequence continues at coordinate 1,114 of JAOPVD010000346.1, forward strand.
ACCTCGGCCTCGAGCCGCACGCCGTCCGGTGTGCTGGCCGGCGCCGAGACCAGCACCACGACCGGCCCGGCCGGCATCGTCACGGCCTGCGGCAGCGGGCTGCTGGTGGCGGCGGCGTGGTGCGGGTCGCCGGGGTAGGCGGCGGTGATGGCGTGCAGCCCCGGTGGCAGCCGGACGCCGGCCAGGACCGCCTGCCCGCGGCCGTCGACGGGTGCGCTCCCGAGCAGCTGCCCGCCGGCGCAGAAGCGCACCGAGCCGGTCGGGCGGGGGTCGTCCTCGCCGCCGGAGACGGTCAGCACCTGGGCGGCGAGCGCGAGCTCCTCACCCTCGGGCAGGCCGACGCGGGAGCTGCTGAGGCGGATGAGGGTGGGGGCCGCCAGCCGCGCCGGCCGCCCCGCGACGTCGTTCCCACCGCCACCGAGCACCGCGCCACCTCCTGGCGTGGGAGAGCACCTGGGCCCACCACCCCGAGGGCAGCGTGGCCGCCGGCCAGGCGGCGCACAACGCCGGTGTCGGCCAGCGGACACCCGCCGGGCTACAGGCGGGAGGCCCCGCCGTCGTGCGCGGTGAGCACCCAGGGGCCGTCCGGGGTCACGGCCACGGTGTGCTCCCAGTGCGCGGCCTGCCGCCGGTCGGCGGTCACGACGGTCCAGTCGTCGGCCAGCAGGTCGACCTCCGCGGTCCCGAGGGTGGCCATCGGCTCGATCGCCAGCACGATCCCGACGTCGAGGTCCATCCCGTGGCCGGGCCCCTTGGGCGCCAGGTTGGGCACGTACGGCGGCTCGTGCATCGCGGTGCCGATCCCGTGCCCGGTGTAGTCCTCCAGCAGGCCGTAGCCGTGCGGGCGGACGACGCCCTCGACCGCGGCGCCGATGTCGGACAGGTGGCCGCCGGGCCGGACCGTCCGCAGCGCGGCCCACAGGCTCTGCTCGGTGACGGCGTTGAGGGCCAGGACCTCAGGGGCGCACCGACCCACCGGGACGGTCACGGCGGCGTCGCCGTGCCAGCCGTCGACGATGGCGCCGAAGTCGATCGAGCACAGCTCGCCCTCCTCCAGCAGCCGCTCCCCCGGGATGCCGTGCACGACCTCGGCCCCGACGGAGGCGCAGATGACGGCCGGGAAGCCCGGGTCGCCGTACCCGAGGAAGCTGGAGGTCGCGCCGCGCCGCTCCAGGACCTCACGGGCGATCCGGTCGAGGGCGCCGGTGGTGACGCCCGGCCGGACCGCCTCGGTCATCCGCTCGAGCGCCTCGGCGACCACCAGGCCGGCCTGGCGCATCTTCTGGACCTGCTCGGGGGTCTTGACCGTGACCCCCCGCGGCCGCCGGCTGCGCAGCCCCATGGGAGTGGCCTACTCCCCGTGCTGGAGGGGACGCAGCGCGTCGATGGCCCGCACCGTGACGTCGTCGACCGGCCCGGTCGCGTCGATGCCGATGAGCAGCCCCCGCCCGGAGTAGTAGTTGACGAGCGGGGAGGTGGCCTCGGCGTAGACCTTCAGCCGGTTGGCGATCGTCTCGGGCTTGTCGTCGTCGCGCTGGTAGAGCTCACCGCGGTCGAGGTCGCAGACGCCCTCGACAGCCGGCGGGTCGAAGTCGACGTGCCAGATGTGGTTGCAGGTCCGGCAGGTCCGGCGGCCGGAGAGCCGGCGGATGACCTCGTCGTCCTCCACGACGAGCTCCAGCACGACGTCGAGCTTCACGCCCAGCGCGGCCAGCATGTCGTCGAGGACCTCGGCCTGGGGCACGGTCCGCGGGAAGCCGTCGAGCAGGAAGCCGCGGCGGGCGTCGTCCTCGGCCAGCCGGTTGCGGACCATGTCGATGGTGACGTCGTCGGGGACGAGGTCCCCGCGGTCCATGTAGGCCTTGGCCTGCAGCCCCAGCGGCGTGCCCTGGCTGACGTTGGCCCGGAAGATGTCACCCGTCGAGATCTTGGGGACCGACAGGTGCTCTGCGATGAACTGGGCCTGCGTCCCCTTTCCCGCTCCGGGGGGCCCGACCAGGACGAGGCGCACTACCTCAGGAAGCCTTCGTAGTTGCGCAGCATGAGCTGGCTCTCGATCTGCTTCACGGTCTCGAGCCCGACGCCGACGACGATGAGGACGGCGGTCCCGCCGAACGGGATCCGGTTGGAGCCGGCGGTGAGGTTGAACAGCACCAGCGGGAGCACCGCGACCAGGCCGAGGTAGAGCGCCCCGAAGCTGGTGATGCGGGACAGGATGTAGTCCAGGTACTCGGCGGTGGCGCGGCCGGGCCGGATGCCCGGGACGAACCCGCCGTACTTCTTCATGTTGTCGGCGACCTCGACCGGGTTGAACGTGATCGCGACGTAGAAGTACGTGAAGAAGATGATCATGCCGAAGTAGAGCGCCAGGTAGAGCGGGTGATCGCCCTGCACCAGGTAGCGGTCCACGAACTTGGTGAACGTGGGATCGGTCCACACGTTGCGCAACAAGCTGGGCAGGTAGAGCAACGAGCTGGCGAAGATGACCGGGATGACGCCGGCCTGGTTGACCTTGAGCGGGATGTAGGTGCTCGTCCCGCCGTACATCCGGCGGCCGATCATGCGCTTCGCGTACTGCACCGGGATCCGGCGCTGGGCCTGCTCGACGAAGACCACCAGCGTGATGACCACGATGGCGAGCGCGATCACGGCGGCGAGCACGAAGCCACCGCGCGGCTGGTTGAGGATGCGGCTGCCCTGCGCCGGCATGCTCGAGATGATCGAGGTGAAGATCAGGACGGACATGCCGTTGCCGACGCCGCGGTCGGTGACGAGCTCGCCGAGCCACATGATGACGGCGGTGCCGGCGGTCAGCGTGACGACCAGGACCAGGACCCGGAACAGCGACTGGTCCGGGATGATCTTCTGGGTGCAGCCCTGGATCAGGTTGCCGGAGCGGGCCAGCGCCACGATGCCGGTGGACTGCAGCACCGCGAGCGCGATCGTGAGGTAGCGGGTGTACTGCGTCAGCTTGGCCTGGCCGGACTGGCCCTCCTGCTTGAGCGCCTCCAGCCGCGGGATCACCACGATGAGCAGCTGCACGATGATCGAGCTCGTGATGTACGGCATGATCCCGAGCGCGAAGACGCTCAGCTGGAGCAGCGCGCCGCCGGAGAACAGGTTGACCAGCCCGTAGAGGCTGTCGTCCTTGACGGTGTCGAGGCAGCTCTGGATCGCGACGTACGAGACGCCGGGGCCGGGCACGACCGAGCCGAGCCGGTAGACGCCGATGATGGCCAGCGTGAACAGGAGCTTGCGGCGCAGGTCCGGCGTGCGGAAGGCCCGTCCGAAGGCGGTGAGCACGGATCCTCCTGGGCGTCCGGCCCGAGCTTCGGGACGGGTCGTGTGAATGGCGTGGCCACCGGCACTGGCCTCGGCCGGTGCCGGGGTGCGTACTGGGGTGGGTGACGGGGTCGAGCCGTCGGCAGGACTCTAACAGCCGCGCCGACGGTGA
>JAOPVD010000372.1 GCA_025966295.1 Frankiales bacterium
GGCCAGCAGCGCCGCCAGGCCCGATCCGGCGGCCAGCCCGGTGGCGGAGGCCTGCTTGGGCACGAGCACCGCGTCGAGGAGCGTGCCCACCGCCAGCGGCGGGACCAGGGCGGTGGCCCACCAGCTCACGCCGCGGGCCACGACCCGGTCGCGGTCGCGGTAGACCCGGGCCGAGACCACGAGCGTCGCCATCGCGACCAGCGCGGTCACCAGGCCCGGGAGGCCGAGGACGGCGACGCAGACGACCGTGAGCACGGCCGCGTCCGTGAGGACCGCCACCGGTCCGGGGGCGCCGCTGTGGACCGCCTCGAGCGCCCGCAGCGGCACGGACGCGTGCAGCTCGGGCTGCGCGCGCTGCAGCAGCACGTGCGGCCGCAGCGGGCGGGGCCGGGTCAGCAGCGAGCGCGGCTGCTGGTCCAGCGTGGTCACGCCGGTGCTCCTGACGGGCTGGCGAGCTGCCTGGTGACCCTGCCCCAAGGCACGCTCGGCCGGGTCACGCGAGTCGTCCGGAAACCGGCACGTCGTCTCCTCAGGGGGGTCGGAGTCTCACCACGTTCAACGCGCGGACGCCCGGAAGGTCGCGGCGGTACGCCGTGCGGCTGCGCATGTCCTCGAATCGCGATCACCCCCCGGCTCCGCTGTGCCCCCGCTCCGGGAACGCGCGGGCCGGGCCGTTCCTTGCGGTCCACCCGCAAGGAAACGGGCCCGACCACCGTCCTGTCCGAGCAGGTCGTGACCCGCCGCCACTTCCGAAGCGGTCGCTCGTTGTGACACGGTGAGGACAGAGGGGGCGCGGTGACGAGCCTGCAGCAGCACGAGGCAGACCTCGTCGTTGCCGTGCGCCTCGCCGACGACGAGGCGTTCGCCGCGCTGGCCACCCAGGTGCGCCCCTGGCTCGTCGCCACCTGCGCCCGGCACCTGTCCGGCGACCAGCACCAGGCCGAGGACATCGCGCAGGAGTGCCTGGTCAAGCTGCACAGCGCCCTGCGCCGCGACGACCGGCCGCTCCGGGTCCGCCCGTGGCTGGCCGTCGTCGCGCGCAACGCCTGCATCGACCACGCCCGGCGCTCGGTGCCGGAGCCGGTCGACGCGGTCCCCGACAGCGCCGTCCAGGACGACGACCCCTTCGAGCTGGACCCGGCCCTCGACCGGGCCTGGTCGCGGCTGGCGGCGCGGCACCGCGAGGCGCTGCAGCTGCGTGAGCTGGTCGGCCTGAGCTACGAGGAGACCGCGCGGGCCATGGGCACCACGGTCAGCGGGGTGGAGACGCTGCTGTTCCGCGCCCGCGCCGCGCTGCGCCGGGAGTACCAGCGGGCCGGCGGCCGCGTCCTCGGTTGCGGTGCCTTCGTGTTCGCCCTCGACCGGCTCTCCCGCGGCGGCGAGGGCGGTCAGGACGTGGCGACCCACGTCGCGTCCTGCGGCGCCTGCCAGGAGGCGGTCGCGGCTGCTGACCGGGTCGGGTCGCTGCTGCGGGGCGTGCCGCTGCCGGACCTCTCGCTGAGCTGGCTGCAGTCGGCCGTCGACGCCGTCTCCCGGGCCTGGCACCGCTGGGCGTCGGTGGCGTCGCTGGCCGATCCCAACCAGGTCGCGGCGGCGCTCGTCGCCGGCGCGGTGGCGGTCGCGCCGCTGAGCGTGCCCGGCTTCTACGACGGGCCGGTCGGGCGAGAGGCGCCTCGGGTCGTCGCGTCGGCCGCCCCGGCGCCCCGGCAGACCCCGGCGCGGCTGGTCCGGCTCCCGGCCGCGGTGCCGGCGGCTGCTCCCAGGAGCGCGCCCAGGGCCCTGCCGTCCACGCCGCCGCCGTCGGTGGCGGCAGCGGTGCCCACCGCCTCTCCCTCCCCGTCGGAGCGGGAGAAGTGGAGCTCGTGGTGGCGGTCGCCGTCCCCGTCGCACGGCCACGACGACGACGACCCCGAGCCGCCGCCGCTGCTGGCGGTGCTGACCCACCCGTCGCACGGACCCCTGCCGGTGGTCGCCCGGATGCTGCGCCTGCGGTGACCGCCCGCCCCCACCGCCCGCCCCTGTCCCGGAGGACCCGCATGCGCCCCCGCTCCACCGTCACCACGACGGCCCTCGTGCTCGCCCTCACCGCGGGCGTCGCGTCCGCCGCCCCGCCGCTGAGCCTGCCGACGCTGCCCGGTGCGGCGCCGACCGCCGCGGCCGCGGACCTGCACGTGCGCCGGGCGGCGGTCAGCCGCAACGTGGCCCGGGCGCTCGGCCCGGCCGGCGAGATGCGCGGCGTGGTGCTCAACGACGTGGGCGTCACCCGGTCGCTGGACACGGCCATCGCGGACTTCCCGCGGCTGGCCGCGGAGGGCGTCACGTCGGTCTCGATCTACCTCTACCTCTACGTCCCGTCGCCGACCGGCTCGACCGTCGCGACGGGCCTGCAGACGCCCACGGACCCGGAACTGCAGCTGGTCACGGCCGCGGCGCAGGCCACCGGCCTGGCCGTGCACTTCCAGCCGGTGCTGCTCGACACGCAGACCAACAGCTGGCGCGGCCGCTACCGGCCGGCCGACCTCGACCAGTTCTTCGCCAGCTACACCACCGCGGTGCTCCACTACGCCGACCTGGCCCAGTCCCTCGGGGTCACGCTGTTCTACGTCGGCAGCGAGAACGAGGCGATCGCCGGGGAGACCGCGCGGTGGCGCCAGGTCGTCGCGCAGGTGCGGCAGCACTACCGCGGTGCCCTCAGCTACATGACCACCGGCTACGCCAGCTCGGTCGTGAAGTTCTGGAACGTCCTGGACCTGGTGGCGATCTCGGCGTACTTCTCGCTGGGCACCGACAAGGCCCCCAGCTACCAGCGGATGGGCGCCGCCTGGCAGCAGACCCACCTGCCCTACCTCGCGTCGCTGGCGAAGGCCTACCGCAAGCCGATCGTGCTCGCCGAGGTCGGTTACCGCAGCCAGCGCGGCGGCTTCAGCCGGCCGGCCGATCCCGACGACAAGACCGCGCTGCCGGCCCCGGCCGCCCAGGCCGACGCCTACCGCGCCCTGCTCGACGCCGTCGCGAAGGCCCCCGGCGTGTACGGCGTGAGCTGGTTCCGCTGGGGACCCGCCACCCACCCGCTGGACACCAGCTACTCGCCGGCCGGCAAGCCGGCGGAGTGCGTCCTCGCGGCCCGCTGGTCGCGGGACGCCAACGTGCGGGCGGTGGCCGCGCTGCCGGTCTGCGACCTGGGCCTGCTCGACCAGACGCTCAACCGGCTCGGGGTCTAGACCGGGCTGAGGACCACCACGGGGATGTCGCGCGCGGTTTTGGCCTGGTAGTCCTCGTAGGCCGGCCAGACGGCCACCACGAGCGGCCACAGCCGGGCCTTCTCGGCTGCCGTCGCGGTCCGGGCCGTGGCCTGCAGCTTGCGGGCGCCGACCTGCACGTGCACCTCGGGGTGGGCCTGCACGTTGAGGTACCAGAGCGGGTGCTCGTCCGCGCCGCCCTTGGAGGCGACCACCAGCAGGTCGTCCCCGTCCTCGGCGTAGATCAGCGCGGTGCGGCGCGGGACACCGCTGGTGCGGCCCGTCGCGGTGAGCAGCAGCGTCTGCGTCCCCTGCCAAAAGTGGCCGTCCGCGCCGTCGGTCGCGACGTACCGGTCGATGTGGCGCTTGACCCAGTCGACCGGGCTGTCCGCGGGCTCCGTCATCGCCTGAACCTAGCCCCCGCGCGGCCGCGCGCGGCATCAGTGAGAATGGCAGTACCGAAGATAAGTGGAGGACGTGTGACCGACGTCAAGCTGGAGACCCCGACCGGCGTGATCGAGCTCCCGACCGTGGAGGGCACCGAAGCGCCCAGCGGCCTGGACATCAGCAAGCTGCTGAGCAGCACCGGGCGGGTGACGGTCGACCCCGGCTTCGTCAACACGGCCTCGTGCCAGAGCGCCATCACCTACATCGACGGCGACGAGGGGATCCTCCGCTACCGCGGCTACCCCATCGAGCAGCTGGCCGAGCACAGCACCTTCCTCGAGACCTCCTACCTGCTCATCTACGGCGAGCTGCCGTCCGCCACCGAGCTGACGCAGTTCGACCGCCGGGTCCGGGAGCACACGCTGCTCCACGAGGACTTCAAGGCGTTCTTCAACGGCTTCCCGCGGGACGCGCACCCGATGCCGGTGCTGTCCTCTGCCGTCTCGGCGCTGTCGACCTTCTACCAGGACAGCCTCGACCCGATGGACCCGGACGAGGTCGAGATCTCCACGATCCGGCTGCTGGCCAAGCTGCCCACCATCGCGGCCTACGCGTACAAGAAGTCCATCGGCCAGCCGTTCCTGTACCCGGACAACTCGTTGAACTACATCGAGAACTTCCTGCGGATGACGTTCGGCGTGCCGGCCCAGCCGTACGAGGTCGACCCGGTGATGGCCAAGACGCTGGACACGCTGTTCCTGCTGCACGCCGACCACGAGCAGAACTGCTCGACCTCCACGGTCCGGATGGTCGGCTCGTCGCACGCCAACCTGTTCGCGTCCGTCAGCGCCGGCGTCAACGCGCTGTTCGGCCCGCTGCACGGCGGTGCCAACCAGGCCGTGCTGGAGATGCTCGAGGGCATCACGACGCAGGGCGGCGACGTCAAGGACTTCGTGCGGCGCGTGAAGGCCCGCGAGGAGGGCGTGAAGCTCATGGGCTTCGGGCACCGGGTCTACAAGAGCTACGACCCGCGCGCCGCCATCGTGAAGAAGGCGACCCACGAGGTGCTGGCGGGCCTGGGGAAGCCGGACCCGATGCTGGAGCTGGCCCTGCAGCTCGAGGAGATCGCGCTGGCCGACGACTTCTTCATCGAGCGCAAGCTCTACCCGAACGTCGACTTCTACACGGGCGTGCTCTACAAGGCGATGGGCTTCCCGACCAAGATGTTCACGGTGCTGTTCGCCCTCGGCCGGCTGCCCGGCTGGATCGCCCAGTGGCGCGAGATGATGCTCGACCCGCAGACCAAGATCGGCCGCCCGCGGCAGATCTACACGGGCCCGACCGAGCGTCCCTACCCGCTCGGCTGACGGCGCGCCGGGTGCGGGTCTCGGTGGTCGGTGCCGCCCTGCTGCGGGACGGCAAGGTGCTCGCGTCCCGGCGCACCGCACCGGCGCACCTGGCCGGGCTGTGGGAGTTCCCGGGCGGCAAGGTCGAGGGCGACGAGACCGACGAGCAGGCGCTGGCCCGCGAGCTCGACGAGGAGCTCGGCTGCACGGCGGCCATCGGCCCGCGGCTCGGTGGCGACCTGCTCATCGGCGAGACCGCGGTGCTCCGCGTCTACCTCGCGACGCTGCTGAGCGGCGAGCCGCAGCTCGTCGACCACGACGAGCACCGCTGGCTCGGCGCGCACGAGCTCGACGAGGTGCCGTGGATCCCGGTGGACGCGCCGCTGATCGCGGAGCTGCGTCAGCTCCTGGGCAGCAACCGGGCCGGGCCCAGCGGCGGCGCCGGCAGCCGCGGCCCGGGGTAGCCCACCACCGTCCCGAACCGGTCGCCGGACTCCCAGTCCTCGCGGGCCTGCGCGACCTCCTCGCCGGACCGGCAGACGAAGTTCCACCACAGCACCAGCTGCTCGCCGAGCGGCTCGCCGCCCAGCACCATCACGCGCGCGTCCTCGCCGGACAGCAGCACCTCCTCCCGGCCCCGGCCCAGGTGCACCAGGTCGCCGACCCCGACCTTGTCGCCGTCCACCACCGCCTCGCCGTCGAGCACGAAGGCGGCGTGCTCGAAGTCCGGCTCCAGCGGCAGCGCGCCGTCGCCGTCGACGTGCACGTCCAGCCCCACCAGGCGGCTGAAGGTGGTGCCGGGGCTGCGGGCCGCGCCGTGCTCACCCAGCACCACCGTCGCGGTCAGCGCGCCGTGCGCCACCACCGGCAGCGCGGTGTGGTGCTCGTACGACGCCTCCCCGTGCCGGGCCGCCTCCGGCAGGGCCACCCACAGCTGCACGCCGTACAGGATCGGCGGGCGGTCGGCGGGGGACTCCTCCGAGTGCGAGATGCCGCGGCCGCTGGTCATCAGCGACAGCTCGCGCGGGCCGACCCGCTGCAACGACCCCAGGCTGTCGCGGTGCACGATCTCGCCCTCCAGCAGCCAGCTGACGGTCTGCAGCCCGGCGTGCGGGTGCGGGGGCACCTGCATGCCCTCGGCGTCGATCACGTCGTCGGGGCCGTAGTGGTCGGCGAAGCACCAGGCGCCGACCGTCCGCAGCCGGCGCTGGGGGAGCAGCCGGCGCACCTCCGTGCCGTCGCCGACCCGGAAGCTGCGGGCCTCGAGCCGCTCGTGGACCGGCTCGGCCGCGGCGCCGCCGGTGGTCACCGGCGAGTCGGGCTGCGGGTCCTGGTCGCTCACGGCGCCGGCTCCGGCTCGGTCACGTCGGCCACCTGCGCGGTCAGCGCCGCGATGGCGTCGTCGGCCTGCAGCAGCACCGCCACGCCGTGCGCGCCGCCGCCGAGCGTGACCTCCTGGCCCACCATCGCCGCGTCGGCCACCACCGGCCAGGGGGTCGTGGCGCCGAACGGCGTGATGGTGCCGCGCTCGTAGCCGGTGACGGCGAGCGCGTCCGCGGCGTCGGGCAGCGACATCCGGCTGACCCCGAGCAGGGCGCGCAGCTTCGGCCAGCTGATCTGCCGGTCGCCGGGGACGAGCACGAACAGGTAGTCCCCCTCGCCGCGGCGCACGACCAGCGTCTTGACCACGGCCGCGGGGGCCACCCCGCGGGCCTCGGCGGCCTCGGCCAGGCTGCGCACCGGACCGTGCCGGACCACCCGGTGCGGGACGCCACCGAGCGCCGCCAGGGCACGTTCTTCTGTCATGCGCCTCAATATCTCCTGTCCGGGCGCCGGCGTCTGCCCCCGGTAGGCTGGGCGTGCAGCGCCCGCGCGCCACGACTTCCTCGCCTGATCATCGGAGCACCCGCATGCCCACCCGTGACGACATCCGCAACGTCGCGATCATCGCGCACGTCGACCACGGCAAGACCACCCTGGTGGACGGGATGCTCCTCCAGTCCGGTGCCTACACCGAGCACCAGCAGGAGGAGGGCGCGGTCCAGGACCGGGTCATGGACTCGATGGACCTCGAGCGCGAGAAGGGCATCACGATCCTCGCGAAGAACACCGCGGTCCGTCGCAAGGACCTGCTCATCAACATCATCGACACCCCCGGCCACGCCGACTTCGGTGGTGAGGTCGAGCGCGGGCTGTCGATGGTGGACGGCGTGGCGCTGCTCGTCGACGCCTCCGAGGGCCCGCTGCCGCAGACCCGCTTCGTGCTGCGCAAGGCGCTGCAGCAGAACAAGCCCGTCATCCTCATCATCAACAAGGTCGACCGTCCCGACGCCCGCATCGCCGAGGTCGTCGACGAGACCTACGAGCTGTTCCTGGACCTCGATGCCACCGAGGAGCAGATCGACTTCCCGATCGTCTACTGCCAGGCCAAGACCGGGCAGGCCTCGCTGACCCGGCCGGCCGACGGCACCAGCCCGGACAGCCCCAACCTCGAGCCGCTGTTCGAGGTCATCAAGAACACCATCCCGGCGCCGGTGTACGACGAGGCGATGCCGCTGCAGGCCCACGTCACCAACCTCGACAGCTCGCCCTACCTCGGCCGGCTGGCGCTGCTGCGCATCCACAACGGCTGGATCAAGAAGGGCCAGACCGTCGCCTGGTGCAAGCAGGACGGCACCATCGAGCGCGTCAAGCTGACCGAGCTGCTCGGCACCGAGGCCCTCACCCGTGTCCCGATCGAGGAGGCCGGCCCCGGCGACATCGTCGCCATCGCCGGCATCCCGGAGATCACCATCGGCGAGACGCTGGCCGACCCGGAGGACCCGCGTCCGCTGCCGCTCATCACCATCGACGAGCCCAACATCTCGATGACGATCGGCATCAACACCAGCCCGTTGGCCGGCAAGAGCGGCAAGAAGCTCACCGCCCGCCAGGTCAAGGACCGGCTCGAGAAGGAGCTGATCGGCAACGTCTCGATCCGCGTCGAGCCGACCGAGCGCCCCGACACCTGGGAGGTGCAGGGCCGCGGTGAGCTGCAGCTCGCCATCCTCGTCGAGGTCATGCGCCGGGAGAACTTCGAGCTGACCGTCGGCAAGCCGCAGGTCGTCACCCGGATGGTCGACGGGAAGATCCACGAGCCGATGGAGCGCCTCACCATCGACACCCCGTCGGACTACCAGGGCGTGCTCATCCAGCTG
>JAOPVD010000012.1 GCA_025966295.1 Frankiales bacterium
TTCGGCAGCAACGCCGTAGCCGCGGGACCCGTCCTTTCGCGAAGGCTGTTGCGGGCGCCGCGGTCGTAGGGCATGCGCTGCTCCGGCACGTACTGCCCCGCCGCATCCAGCACGACCTGGTTCCGGCCAGCCGCCTTTGCGACGTACAGCGCGGCGTCGGCCCGGGCGATGCTCGCGTTGAGGTCTTGAGCCCGCCGGACCGGCGCCAGGCCGACCAGGGGTTGGGCCACGTGGTTCGCTCAGCGTGAAGCGACGGCCCGCTCAGCGTCGGACTCGAGGGGCCCATCCCCGTGCTGCCGCCCAGGCGGAGCGGCCGGAAGGTGCTTCGGCCCACCCATGCCGTCGATGTAGGCCAGCGCCACCGCCGAGACCACGAACGCGAGGTGGATGACGGTCTGCCACAGCATCGTGTCGGCGTCGTGCTTGCTCGCGTCGATGAACGTCTTCAGCAGGTGGATGGAGGAGATCCCGATGATGGCCGTGGCGAGCTTGACCTTGAGCACGTTCGCATTGACGTGGGACAGCCATTCGGGCTGGTCGGGGTGCCCGTCGAGGCGGATCCGGGAGACGAAGGTCTCGTAGCCGCCGACGATGACCATGATGAGCAGGTTGGCAATCATCACGACGTCCACGAGCCCCAGGACGACCAGCATGATGTCGGTCTCGTCGAGCTTGCCGGCCCCGGTGTCGACGATCAGGTGCCACAGCTCGAGCAGGAAGTGCCAGACGTAGACGCCCTGCGCCGCGATGAGGCCCAGGTACAGCGGGACCTGCAACCACCGACTGAGGAACATGAAGTAGCCGAGATGGCGGACGCCGGGGGCGCGGGACATGGACCTGCCTTGGCCTGGGGAACGGATGCGTCCTCATTATCGCCCAGAGCAGGGCCACCGCACGCAGCCGGGGGGGACGTGGGTCAGTCAGCTCTCAAGGTCTCCGGCGCCGGCCGGTCCTGCGCCTCATGACCCGGGTCGAGCACCTTGGCGCGGGACAGCCGCAGCGGCTGCAGGTCCCCAGCCGTCCAGGCCTCCATCGGCTCCACGACGAAGCAGGCGTGGTCGCTGCCCTCGTCGAGCATGGAAACCCGCCTCGCCACGAACCGGTTGGGGCAGCTGACCAGCAGCGGCACCCCACCGGGACCGGCGTCCCAGGCGCATTGACTGAACTTGTCCACGCGGTCGCCTGAGACCGTGCCGAAGAGCCGGGCGACCTCCAGGTCGCCCTGGGCGAGGAAGTGGACTGCCAGGTAGTCGGCGTGCAGGGCCACGCGGTACGTGTGGTTGGCCTTGGACAGCCACACCGCGTAGCGCCGCGGCTCGATGCTGCACTGCGCGTGGAACCCGATCAGGCAGCCGGCCCGCTCATTGCCCGATGCCGTCGTCACAACAGCCATTGCGGGATCGAGCTGCGCGACGAGCTCGTCAAAGGCGGTCACCGTGCCCGGTCCCTCTCGTAGCGGAGAAAGAGCGTTCCGTCCTCGTCGACCACGGCGTGCTCGAGGGTGAAGCGGGATGTCTCGGCACCGGGCGGCGTGAGAGCCAGCGGGAGGGGGTCACCGCCCATCAGCGGAGTGAGGGTGAGGCACAGCTCGTCGAGCAAGCCGGCGCCTGCGAGCCCGCCGAGCAGCGTTGGGCCACCCTCACACAAAACGACCTCTGCGCCACGCTCGCGGAGCTGATGCAGCGCCGAGCCCAGGTCGACCGAGTCGTCTCCCGCGAGGACCACCTCGGCGACGGCTCGGGCCTCCTCCCGGCGCGCTTCCGGCGCACTCGCGCAGGTGATGATCAGCGGCCGCGGCCCCGCATCGGTATCGGCGAACAGCGGGATCGACCAGTCGATGTCGAGCGAGCCGCTCAGAACGGCGATGGGCGGGGCGACGGGGCGCCCCGCCTCCAACCTGCTTGCCTCCAGTGCCGCGTCCAGCCGCACCGGGCCGTAGCGCTCCCGGCGCACGGTCTCGGCCCCGACCAGCACGACGTCGGGCACCGTGCGCAGCTCCCGGAACAGCCGCGCATCCGCCGGCGTCGAGAGCGCGCCGACCCGGCCCGCGACCGCGGCAGTGCCGTCCAGGCCGCCGACCATGTTCCCGAGCACCCACGGCCGGGACGCGGGGGCGAGGCGTTCCGCCTTCACGTAGAGCTCGAGGAGGTCGGTGAGGTCATCTGCCGTCTGAAGCCGCCGCACCGAGCCACATCCGCCGCGCGGCAGGGTCGTCATTTGGGGTGCCGCCGCCTCAGACGTCGACGAGGGACTTGAGCGGGACGTCCGCGTCGCTGACGAGGTCGGCGGGCAGCGTGCCGCCTGCGCCCAGCAGGCGACGGACGAACAGGTAGTCGGCTGTGCGGTTGACGCAGTCGATCGCAATGAGCCGGCCGGCGCGGTAGTACAGAGCCGAGAACCGCTCGCTGTCGGGCTCACCCCGCACCACGACCTCCTCGTAGCCCGTTGACAGGCCGGCGATCTGCAGCTTGAGGTCGTCCTGGTCCGACCAGAACCACGGCACCGAGCAGTACGGCTGCTCGAGGCCGAGCAGGGACGCCGCCGCCGCTTTGGCCTGGTCGACGGCGTTCTGCACCGACTCGAGGCGAACCATGACGCCGGGGTCCAGAGGGTGTGGCAGCAGCGTGCAATCTCCCGCCGCCACCACCCGCGGGTCGCTGGTGCGAGCGCACTGGTCGACGACGACCGCACCCTGCCGCAGCTCGAGACCCATCTGCTCGGCCAGCTCGACACGCGGGCGCACGCCGATGCCGACGAGAACGAGGTCGGCGGGCAGCTCGCTGCCGTCGTCCAAGCGCACGCCCGACACGCCCTCCTGGCCCACGATCTCGGTCACGGTGCGGCCGAGGCACACCCGAGTTCCGCGACGCTCGTGCGCCTGCTGGTAGAACGCCGATACCTCAGGCGCGACGGCGCGGGCGACCAGCCGCGGAAGCATCTCGACGACCGTCACGTCCTTGCCCTTGGCGCGGCAGACCGCCGCCGCCTCCAAGCCGATGAAGCCGCCGCCGACGACCACGACCGACCGCGCGGCCGGCAGCAGCGCGGCCAGACGGTCCGCGTCGGCGAGGTCGCGCAGGTAGAGCACACCGTCGAGGTCCGCACCGGGTACTGGCAGGCGCATCACCCGGGCACCGGTCGTGAGCGCCAGCCGGTCGAACGGAAGCCGGCGGCCGCTGTCGGTGGTGGCGCACCCGCCGTCGAGGTCGACGTCGACGACGCGATCGCCGAGCACGAGGTCGATGCGCTGGGCCTCGTAGAAGGAGGCATTGCGCAGGCTCAGCGACTCGGCGGTGGCGGCGCCGGCGAGGTAGGCCTTGGACAGCGGCGGTCGAGCGTACGGGCTGCTCGGTTCAGCGCCGACGAGGGTCACCGTGCCCTCGTAGCCGAGCTCGCGGAGCGACACGGCCGTCTGGGCGCCGGCCTGGCAGGCACCGACGATGACCACCCCGGGCATCAGAACTGCTCGGGCGAGACTCGGACCAGCAGGCCGTCGAGCTCCTCGGTGATGACGACCTGGCAGGACAGCCGGCTGCCGGGCTGGCACTCGGCCATGGCGTCGTCGAGGATCTCGGCCTCCGTCGGGTCGTCGGCATCTTCGGGCCGGCCGACGCGGTCGATCCAGGCGTCGTCGACGTAGACGTGGCAGCTTGCGCACGACAGGAAGCCGCCGCACTCGGCGACGATGCCAGGCACGCCGTTCTTCACGGCGGTGTCCATGACGGTGGCGCCGATGGCGCCCTGGACCTCGTGGCTGACGCCCTTCGGGTCGACAAAAACGATCCTTGCCACTGTGCGTGCCTCCTCGGCATCCGTCGTGCTGGCGGTGGGCGACGCTACAGGCGGGGTCACGTCGCATCCGGGAAGTCGAAGCCGAGGCCGGACAAGGCCGACGAGGTCTCCTCGGCGAAGTGCGCGAGCACCAGCAGATCACGGAGCCTGCCGTCGCGGTCGCGCATGTGGTCGCGCAGCAGCGCCTCGCCCTCGAAACCGAGCCGCCTGAAGACCTCGGCCGTCCCCTCCTGCTCGGCGGGCACCTCCACCACGATCTTGCTCAGCCCGGCGAGGAGGGCCGCCCGTAGCGCCGTGCGGGCCAGCAGCCGGCCCAGCCCCTGGCGGCGGGCATTGCGAGCCACCACCAGCCGCAGCTCGCCGACGTGGCTCGACAGGCCGAGGCCCGGCAGCAGCGCCGCGTAGCCCGCCACGCCCTGCTCGGACAGGACCACCCACCGGCTGGCTGGGCCCGGGTCGCCGGCGGCCGTGCCGGCCCAGGCCGGGTCTCGGACGTCCTCCTTCACCACGGTCACGTCTTCGTCCGGTAGCGCGTCGAAGAACCGGCGCAGGTCGTCGGCGTGCTCGCGGGCCAGCAGCGTCGCGGCCGCCGAGGCGGTGCTGGTGGTCATGGCTGCTCCAGGGGGACGGGCCGGCTACGGCGGCGCAGGAAGTCCGAAATAGCGGGGATGCTCGTACGGTGTGCGGTGCGCCCGACGACCTGGCCGATATGGCCCGCGTCCAGCAGCAGCTGCTGCTTGTCTGCGGAGCCGACAAGCTCGAACGCCGGCAGTGACGCCGACGGCGGGACGATGTTGTCGCGAGTGGCGACGACGTTCAGGTAAGGCGTGCGGATGTCGGCCAGCGAGACCTGCCGGTTGCCCAGCCGCAGCCGGCCGGTCATGAGGGCGTTGTCGCGGATGAGCATGTCGACCGACTGCTGGGCGGCCCGCCCGGGAAAGGGCACGTGGTCCTTGGCCCAGCCCGCCATGCGCTGGTGGGCCTCGACGAGCGCGTCGTCCCAGAGGTTGTCGAGCAGGTTGGCGTACTGCGACAGCTCCTGGGTCGGGGCGATGAGCTTGAAGTACTGGTAAAGCACGCTCGGTGGCACGTTCCCCGCGTCGTCGAGGACCTCGCCGACCTTCAGGTCTCCCCGTGCCAACGCCTCGGTCAACGCCCAGGAGCCCTGGTAGTCCACAGGCGTCGCCACCGTCGTGAGGCTCGCAAGCGGCAGCTCGGGGTTGGCGGCGACGGCGAGCAGCGCGAGGACGCCACCGAAGCAGTAGCCGAGCAGCGACACGTCGGGGCTGCCGGACGCCTCACGCACGGCATCGACGGCAGCCGGTATGTAGCGCTCGGCGTAGTCCTCGAGGCCGTTGCTGGCGTCCCGCTCGTCGGGAGTTCCCCAGTCGAGAAGGAACACGTCAAAGCCGTCGTCGCGCAGGTGCTCGACGAAGCTGTTGCCGGGAGTCAGGTCGAGCACGTAGCTCTTGGACACCAGGCTGAAGACGATGAGCAGCGGCGGCGCGTGGCGCACGTGGTCGCTGCGGTAGCGCCACATCGTGGCCCGGTCCTTCTGCCAGACGACGTCCTTGGGCGTGAGCCCCGCCGCGGGTCGGCCCGCCCCGGCGACGATCTTGATGCCGTTGCGGGCGCGGAGGGCGTTGCGCTCCACGTCGCGGCGTACGCGGTTGAGGACCTCCCCCGGAGCGCGCAGCACCGCCCCCGCACCCATCCCCTACCGCCGCGGGTCGTCGGCACGGGCCGCCGGCGCGACCCCGCCCGCGCGGGGAGCGTTGCGTCGCGCCGTCCTCGTGGGCCGGGAGGGCCCAACCGGCTCCGGCGGGGCGACGGCGAGCGGAGCCGCCTCGGCCGGCGCTGCGCTGCGCTGGACGTCCTCGCGCAGCAGGCGGACCTCGCGGTCGAGGTCGCCCAGCTGACGGCGCAGCCGCCGGACATCCGTGCCCGCAGGGAGGTTGAGCAGGTGCCACGCCTGCTGGGTGCGCGCCTCGACGGTGCGTCCCACGGTGCGGCGCGATCGCTGGACGAGCACGACGGCGATGGCGAAGCCCGACTCGTGCACGAGCTTCTCGAGCCGCGGCGCGACCGCGCCCTCGGCGGCGTCAAAGGCGCGACGCCATGTCGCCTTGCCCACGGGATCTCCCTCGTCGGTGTGTGACGAGCATTACGCATCAGGAGCAATTTATCCAGAGGAATTGAGATGTTGGCCACCACCAGCACCTCGCTCCCGGCTCGCCCCGATAGCCTGCGCGGGTGTCGGAAGTCGGGTCGCCGTGGCCGGAGGTTGCCGCGTTCCTGCGCGCGCAGCGGCAGCTCGCGCAGCTGTCGCTGCGGCACCTCGCCCGGCTGACGAACGTGTCGGACTCCTACCTGAGCCAGGTCGAGCGCGGCCTGCACCAGCCTTCGCCCGAGGTGCTCAAGGCGATGGCGGGCGCGCTGGGACTGCCGGCCGGCCAGTTGTTCGAGCGGATGGGTTGGCTGGACGCGGCGCCCTCCGGAACGCAATCGGGGGCAGGGGATGCACCGGAGCCGCCGCGGGAGGTGAGCGTCGAGGACGCCATCGCCCGCGACCCACGACTGACGCCGGCACAAAAGGGCGCATTGCTGGGCATGTACCGCACCCTCGTCACTGGTGCTTGACATACCAAGCGGTGCTTGGTCCACTTCGCGGGCCGCACGTTCCCGCGATCCGGAGGTCCGCATGTCCACGTACGCCGAACTCACCGAGAAGGCCACCACCCAGCTGCTCGAGGCCGTCAAGCCGGTCGAGGAGCTGGCAGTGACCGTCGCCAGCGCCGTCGACGGTGCCGTCCGCAAGCTGCCGTCCCTGCCCGTCTCCGAGCGCTTCCCGACGCCGGCCCAGGTCGTCGGCGCCAACTTCGCGATCCTCGGCCGGCTGATGACGGCGCAGCAGGACTTCGCCCAGCGCCTGCTCGACCCCGCCGGCGTCCCCGCGCGCGCCACGGCCGCCAGCAAGGCCACCGCTTCCAGCAAGGTCTGATCACGCACGCCGGCACGGGGCGGGCCAAGGCCCGCCCCGTGCCGACCACCAGAGAGAGAGCCCCCGTGCCGCACGTCCTGTCGACGCTCGGGGCAGCGCCCCACGCGCGCCCGAGCCTGCTGCTCCAGGCGCTCGAGCTGCCGCGGGCCTGCGCCGAGTACGGCGCCCTCCTGAGCACCGCCGGCCTGCTGCGGCTGCTGCCCAAGGGCACCGGCGCGCCCGTCGTCGTGCTTCCCGGCTTCGCCGGCGACGACCTCTCGACCGCTGCGCTGCGGACCGTCCTGCGCGGGCTGGGCCACCACGTCGTCGGCTGGGGGCTGGGTCGCAACGTCGGCCCCACCTCGAGCACGCTGGCCGGGGTCGACCGGCTGGTGCGCGGGCTCGTCGACCGGCACGGCGTCCCCGTCGCGCTCGTCGGCTGGAGCCTCGGCGGCGTCTTCGCGCGCCGACTGGCCGCCGCACGTCCCGAGGAGGTGCGCCGGGTCGTCACCCTCGGCAGCCCGTACCGGCTCGACGACCCGGCGAAGACCCGTGCCCAGTGGCTCTACAACCGCTTCGAGCATCTGCACGACGCGGCGCACGAAGTGCGTGTCGGCGGACCTGCCTCGCGTCCGCTCCGCGTCGCCAGCACCTCCATCTACTCCTACACCGACGGCGTCGTGCCGTGGGGCGCATGCCGCGAGGCTGACACCGCCTTGGCCGAGAGCGTCGCCGTTCCAGGCAGCCACAACGGCCTCGGGCACAACCCGCTGGCCATGTGCGTCGTGGCCGACCGCCTGGCGCTCCCGCCCGGCGACCACTCCCGCTTCGCGCCGCCCGCGGCGCTGCGTCACCTGTTCCGCGTCGGCGGCGCGCCGGTCAACCGCTGACGGCCACCCCGGCTCCGTGCTGGGCCCGCAGGGCGCGCTTGTCCAGCTTGCCCATGGCCGTGCGTGGCAGCTCGTCGACCACCGTGAGCAGGCGCGGGCACTTGTAGTGCGCGAGGTGCGCCCGGCAGTGCTCGAGCAGGGCCTGTGCGGTCAGCGCCGGGTCGGCCACGACGACGAGCGCGCGCAGCTCCTCACCCATCTCCTCGTGCAGCACCCCGAAGGCCGCGGCGTCCACGACCCCGGGCACCGCCGTCAGCACCGCCTCGACCTCGGCCGGGTAGACGTTCACGCCGCCGGAGACCACGAGGTCCGACACGCGGTCGGTGATGTAGACGTAGCCGTCCGCGTCGACGTGGCCCACCTCGCCGAGGGTGAACACGTCCGGCGGCAGGTCGGCGTCCTTCCCGTGCGACGGGTCGGCGTAGACCAGACCTCGTCCGGTCGCGTCGCGAAAGCACAGCCGCCCGGTGGTCCCGGGCGGCAGCGTCCGGCCGTCGGCATCGAGCACCAGCACCTCGTACGGCGGCACCGCGCGGCCGACCGACCCCGGGTGCGCGAGCCACTCGATCGAGTCGATGCTGTTCGTGGTCCCGACCTCGGTGCCGCCGTAGGCCTCGTCGAGGATGGGCCCCCACCAGGCGATCATCCGGCGCTTGAGCTCGACGGGGCACGCCGCGCCGGTGTGCACCACCTTGCGCAGCGAGCTGGTGTCGTAGGCCTTCCGGACCTGCTCGGGCAGGGCGAGCAGCCGCGCGAAGTGCGTCGGCACCATGACGCTGGCAGCCACGCGGTGCTCCTGCACGGCGCGCAGCACGCCCTCGGCGTCGAAGCGCGGCAGCACGACGAGCGGCGTGCCGGCCAGCAGCAGGCGCACCGCCGTCAGTGGGCCGGTGTGGTGCAGCGGTCCGACGACGAGGTGCGGGCTGAAGGCGGCGAGCGGGTTGGCGCGCAGCCGCTCGAGCAGCTCGCGGACGTCAGCTCCCCCAGGGAACGTCGTGGGTGGCTGCTCCACCGGCTTCGGCCGGCCCGTCGTACCCGAGGTGAACATGAGCGGCGGACGCGGCACGAGGTCCAGCGCGGCCGGAACGTCCGGCGCTGCGGCCAGGAGCGACTCCCACCCGCGGACATCCGCGGAGGACGCGGAGCGCCACGCGAGGACGTCGAAGTCCCCCACGGCAGCCGCCGCCTGCACCGCCACCTCCAGCGTCTCGGGCCCAGCCAGCACGACGCGCGCCTGCGCCACAGTCAGCACGTACTCGACCTCGCCCGGCTTGAGGTGCGCGCTGACGGGGACGGCAGAGAGCCCGGCGAGGGCGATCGCGGCGTGGGCCACGACCGTCTCAGTGCTGTTGTGCGCGAGGACGGCGACCCGCCCGGCCGGCCCGGTGTCGAGGCCGCGCAGCACGCCAATGGCGCGGTCGAGGACGGTGTCCAGCTCGGACCAGGTGAGAGCCGTCCTGCCGTCGGTCACGGCAATCTCGCCGGGACCTCGCTCGGCGATGGTTTCGCGTAGGCCGCTCATCGCAGCTCCTTCTTGAGGATCTTGCCCGAGGCGCCCTTCGGGAGCTCGTCGAGGACGCGCACCTCGCGGGGGTACTTGTAGGCGGCCAGGCGCTCCCGGCAGAAGGCCACGACCTCATCGGCCGTGACGTGGGTGCCCGGCCGCAGCGAGACGACCGCCACGACCTCCTCACCGAGCCGGTCGTCGGGGCGCCCGAGGACCGCCGCCTCGCTGATGGACGGGTGGGCGTAGAGCACCTCCTCGACCTCGCGCGGGTAGACGTTGTAGCCGCCGCGGATGATGAGGTCCTTCTTGCGGTCGACGACGAACAGGAAGCCGTCCTCATCCTCGTAACCCAGGTCTCCGGTGTGCAGCCATCCGTCGCGCACCGCCTCGGCGGTCGCGACCGGGTCGCCGTAGTAGCCCTTCATGACGTTGTGACCGCGCACGACGAGTTCGCCCACGTGCTCCGGACCGCGCTTCAGCCTCCGGCCCTCCGCATCCACCACGTGGACGTCGACACCCCAGACGGGCTTGCCGATCGAGAGCAGCCGGCGGTCCTCGCGGCTGCGGTTGAAGGTGGCCGTGGCGCACGACTCGGAGAGCCCGTAGCCCTCGAGGAGCAGGACGCCGAACCGCTCCTCCACCTTCCGCAGCACCTCGCCCGGCAGGGCAGCGCCCCCCGAGACCGCCAGCCGGAACGGGCACAGGTCCCGGGCCGAGGTGTCCTCCCGCAGCAGGGCGTGGAACATCGTCGGGACGCCGAACACGATGGTCACGCCGTCGCGTTCCATGACGTCGAGGACGGCCTGCGGTTCGAAGCGCGGCAGGACCGTCAGGGTGCTGACGTAGCGGACGGCGACGCCGATCAGCGACAGCCCGTACACGTGGAAGAACGGCACGACGGCGAGCGAAACGTCGTCCGGGCCGAACCCGAACAGCGCCCCCGAGATCGCGCTGTTCATGACCAGCTGCAGGTGTGTGAGCTGGGCGCCCTTGGGCCGGCCGGTCGTGCCGCTCGTGTAGACCAGCACCGCCGTGTCCTCCGAGCTGGTCGGCACGAGGTCGTCGAAGGGCTCGGCGTCGTACAGCAGCGCGAGTTCGCGGCAGCCGGCGGGAAGCGGTGCGCCGTCGGCCAGGGCGTACACCGGCAGTCCGTCGCCGGCGCGCGCCGCCTCGGCGGCGAATGGTCCGCTCGTGACCAGCAGGCTCGCGCCCGAGTCGTGCAGCTGGTGGTGTACCTCGCGCTCGCGCAGCTGGGGGTTGAGCGGCACGACCGTGAGACCGGCGCGCAGGACGCCGAAGTAGAGGGCGACGAAGTCGGGGCCGTTCGGCAGCTGGACCGCGATCTTCGCCGCCGCTCCGAGGCCGAGCGCGAGCAGGCTCGATGCCACGCGGCCGGAGCGGTCGTCGAGCTCGGCGTAGGTGACGGTCCTGCCGTCGTGGACGAGGCACGTCCGGTCCGGTGCCGCGCGCGCCGCCTCGCGCAGGACCGTGGCGAAGTTGAGGCTCACGCGACGGGGTCGGCAGCGAACCGCGGCCGGCGCTTGCCGAGGAAGGCCGCGACGCCCTCGCGACCGTCCGCCGCGCCGGCGAGGGCTGCGATGCTGGCCGCCTCGGCGTCGAGCTGGTCTGCCCAGCTGCGGTCCGGCGCGGCCCGCAGGAGTGCCTTGGTCGCGGCGAGCGCGGGCGCCGACCCGGAGGCCAGCTGCTCGACGAGCGCGTCGCCGGTCGCGGCCAGCTCGTCGTCCTCGACGACGCGGCTGACGAGGCCCCAGGCCTCGGCCTGCTCTGCCGTGAGGGTCCGGTTGGTCAGGGCGAGGTCCATCGCACGCGCCGGCCCGAACGCCCTTGCGAGGTGGGCGGAGACGCCGCAGTCAGGTGACAGGCCGGCGGCCGTGTAGGCGACCCGCAGGCGCGCTCGCCGGCCGACGAGGACGACGTCCCCGGCGAGCGCGACGCCCAGCCCGCCACCGGCCGCGGCACCTTGCACGACACAGACCACGGGCACGGAGGCAGCGCGCACGCGGTCCAGTGCGGCGTGCGCTGCGGCGGCCACCGCGGCGACGTGAGCTGACGGGTCCGCCACGCCGGCGAACTCGGCCAGGTCACCGCCGACGCAGAAGGCCGACCCCTCGGCGTCGAGGCGCAGGACGCGCAGAGCGGGATCGCCCAGCAGCTCGGCGACCCCGTCGCGCATCGCCTCGACCATGGCGAGGTCGAGCGCGTTGCCGGCGTCCGGCCGAGCGAGCGTGAGCGTCCCGACCCCGCCCACAAGGCGGGTCCGAACGCGGTCTCGCAGCAGCTGTCCCATGGCACCTCCGCCGAACGGGCCGCCGGCACGGCCGCCAGGGACAGTAGGCCCGTGACACGGCTCACGTGTCAAGCAATTCTCATGATGAACTGGCGGTCGCCGGCGCCGGACAGCCACGCAGCCGCCCCGCACGCACGGCGCGGCCCGGCAAGGAGGGGGTTGACGCTTTCCTCTCCTCATGAGGATTAGAGTCAGGTGGACCACGCTCTAGGAGGCCCCTGTGCTCGACCACCCGGCGGACCTCGGGCTGCTGCTGTTCCGGGTGGTCGTCGGCGTGGTCCTGCTGGCCCACGGCTGGAACCACGTGTTCGGCGGCGGCAAGATCGCCGGCACCGCCCGGTGGTTCGAGTCCCTCGGCATGCGACCCGGGCTCCTGCACGCCTGGACCGCCAGCGTCACGGAGCTGGGCGCCGGGACGCTGCTCGTCCTCGGGCTGCTCACGCCCTTCGCTGGCGGCGCCGTGATCGGGGTGCTGCTGGTGGCGTGGGTGACCAACCACGCCGGCAACGGCTTCTTCATCTTCCGCCCGGGCGAGGGATACGAGTACGTCCTGGTTCTGGTGGCGTGCGGCGTCCTGCTGGCCTGCACCGGCGGCGGCGCCGTGTCGCTGGACCACGCACTCAACGTCTTCGACGGCCCCGGCTGGCGCTCGGCCTCGCTGGCGCTCGCGGCCGGCTTCGGCGGCGCCGCCCTCACCCTCGGCGCCTTCTGGCGCCCACCGGCGAAGACGCCGGCCTGAGCCCGAGGTCGCGGCCCGTCGCCGTCCTCGCGGCGGTCGACGTGGTGCGCCGCGCCGCCTGAGTCAGACGCCGAGCCGCTCAAGCAGCTGCGCGCGGTGGTGCGCCGGGTCGCCGAACAGCAGGGAGCTGCTGCGGGCACGGCGGAAGTACAGGTGCGCCGGGTGCTCCCAGGTGAAGCCGATGCCGCCGTGCACCTGGACGTTCTCGGCCGAGGTGAAGACGAACGCCTCCGAGCACACGACGCCCGCCATCGCCGCCGCGACCGGGAGCTCGGCGCTCCCGTCCGCCGCCGCAGCCACCGCCCAGGCCACCGCCGAGCGCCCGGCGTCGACCTTCATCGCCATGTCGGCGCAGCGGTGCTTGACCGCCTGGAACGAGCCGATCGGCCGGCCGAACTGCAGCCGGATCTTCGCGTAGTCGACCGCCATCTCCAGGGTGCGCTGCGCGCCGCCGAGCTGCTCTGCGGCGAGGGCCACGACCGCCCGGTCGAGCACCCGTTGGACGAGCGGCTCGGCCGCGCCGTCGCGGCCGACGAGCCGGGCGGGCACGTCCCGCAGCACCAGCTTGGCCAGCTTGCGCGTCGGGTCCAGCGTGCGCATCGAGGTGCGCTGCAGGCCAGGCGCGTGGCCCTCGACGGCGAACAGGCTCAGGCCCTCGTCGCTCCGGGCGACGACCAACAGCAGGTCGGCGAGCAGGCCGTCGAGGACGAAGGACTTGGTGCCGTCGAGGCGCCAGCTGCCATCGGTGTCACGTCGCGCCGAGGTCGCCGTCCGTGCGACGTCCCAGCTGCCGTCGTCCTCCGTGACCGCGAGCGTCGCGAGGCAGGTGCCAGCCGCGATGCGCGGCAGATGCTCCTCGCGGGCCGCGGCGTCATCGCCGAGCAGCAGCGCGCCCGCGGCCAGCACGACCGTCGAGAAGTAGGGCAGGCAGGCCGACGCCCGACCGAGCTCCTCGAGGACGACGGCCAGCTCGCGGAATGACCCCCCCGATCCTCCGAGCTCCTCGGGGACATCGATGCCGATCAGGCCGAGCTCCTCGGCCAGCTGCTTCCACAGCGCCGCGTCGTGGCCCGTCTCGGTCTCCATGAGGCGACGGACCGCGCTCTCGTCCGAACGGCGGGAGAGGAAGGTGCGCAGCGCGGTGCGCAGCTGCTCCTGGGTCTCGTCGGGCCCCAGCCGGACCGGCGACCGCTCGATGGACAGCGTCATGCGGTCGCCAGCTCGTCGCGCAGGACCCGGCGCAGCAGCTTGCCGGTCTCGTTGTGCGGCAGCGCAGGCAGGAAGTGCACCCGGGCCGGCGTCTTGGACGACCGCAGCCTCTCCCGGACCCACGTCTGCAGCTCCTGCTCTGTGGCCGAGCGGCCCGCGACGAGGACCACAGCCGCGTTGACGGCCTCCCCCCACTCGGTGTCGGGGATGCCGACGACAGCCGCTTCGGCCACCGCGGGGTGGGCGAGCAGAACGTCCTCGATCTCGCCCGGCGAGAGGTTCTCGGCACCGCGCACGATGACGTCGTCCGCGCGGCCGTCGACGTAGAGGAAGCCGTCCTCGTCCAGCCAGCCGCGGTCGCGCGTCGGGAACCAGCCCTCCTCGTCGAGGGCACGGTGGGACAGGTACTCCCCGGACACCTGCTCGCCCCGCACGTAGATCTCCCCCTGCTCCCCCGCCTGCACGGCGAGACCATCCACGTCACGCACCTCGATCTCGACCGACGGCAGCGGACGGCCGACCGAACCCAGGCGGCGGCGTACGGCCGGGTCCTCGCTGGCGGCGGCGTCGCGGTGCTCCTGCGGCCCAAGGACCGCAATGGTCGAGCTGGTCTCGGTGAGGCCGTAGGCGTTGACGAGGTCGACGTCCGGCAGCAGGGCGAGGGCCCGCTCCACGACGGTGAACGGCATCCGGCCGCCGCCGTACGACAGGTGGCGCAGGGCCGGCAGGCCCTGCCCGTCGCGCTCGAGCACCTCGAGGATCCGGCCCAGCATCGTCGGGACGACCATCGCCTGCGTGATCGCCTCCCGGCGCGCCAGCTCGACCCAGGCCTCCGGGGAGAAGCTCGCGAGCTGCACCATCCGCCGACCGGCGTAGACCGACGTGAGGACGCTCGAGATCCCCGCGATGTGGTACGGCGGGACGCTCACGAGGATGGCCTCGTCCTCGTCGGCGCCGAGGAACTCGACGCTCGACAGGACGTAGGACACCAGGTGGCTGGCGCGTAGGACGGCCCCCTTGGGCTCGCCGCTCGTACCGCTGGTGAACAGGAGCACCGCCACCGCGTCGCCGTCGGGCTCGTGCTCGCCGGCTAACGCGGCACCCTTCTCGGCGAGCGCACCCAGCTCGTCCGGCGACACGACCTCGATCCCCTGCACGTCCGCGAAGCGGGCGGCCTGCTCCGGTGGCGCCACGACGACGGCGGGCGCGATCCGGGTCACCATGGCCTGCAGTTGCGCGTCCGCGAGCCGGTAGTTCAGCGGCACGAACGGCAGGCCGGCGTACGACGCGCCGTAGACGAGCAGGGGCAGGGCGCTGGACGTCACGTCGACCATGGCGACGTGCTGCACCCCCCGGGCCTTGAGCTCGGCCCCGAGGCCGCGGGCGCGGTCCTGCAGCTGCGCGTAGGACAGCCCGTCGGCCTTCGTGCCGACCGCGAGCCGGTCGGGGCATCCCTCGGCCGCCATCTCGAGCAGCATCGTCAGGTCCATCGCGTCAGTCCGAGGCCGGCAGGGACTTGGCGTCCTTGACGCTCAGCAGGCGGCCGTCGACGGACAGGCTGCCGGCACCGCCCTTGGTGCAGAGCAGCTCCAGACCGCTGGCCGGGTCCTCGTAGCGCTTGCCGAGCAGGGCCCCGCCGTCGTAGCCGGGTGCGAGCTCAGCCTCGCCAGCCGGGCCGGCGCCCTCCGCCATCGGCTGGCCGCCGCACTCGACGGACACCGGCGATGCGGGCGCCCTGACCACGACCACCGTGGCCGTGCACACACCGCTCCGAAGACGGGTTCCTGCCTTCATGACTGCTCCTCCTGCTTGGGCCGCCACCTGCGGCTCCTGACGACTGCCGATCGTGCTCTCGTGCCCGTGCGGCTCAGCGGCCGGTGCTGCCCGCCACCTCGGAACGGTCGAGGACGTCGAGCGCCGAGCGGGTCAGCGCGACCACCTGCGCCCCGCGGGTCCCCATGCGCTCATCGGTCGTCTCGCCGCGCAGGTAGCGGGCGTACAGCTGCTGGAGGATGACGATCGTCTTCCAGCGGCCGTACGCCTCGTACCAGTCGATGTCGGCGATCTGCCTTCCGCTGCGTTCGCGGTAGCGCTCGACGACCTCGGCGCGCGTCGGGAGGCCGAGCCGGTCCACACCGGGCACGATGAGTACGACGTCGGGGCCGTCGGAGGGGTCGGGCCAGTAGTTCAGCAGGGTGCCGAGGTCGACCAGCGGGTCGCCGAGCGTCGTCATGTCCCAGTCGAAGACCGAGACGACCTGATCGGGGTCGTTGGGCGCGAACTGGCAGTTGTCGATCTTGAAGTCGTTGTGCACGAGCGCCGGCGGGCCGGACACCGGCATCCGCGCGGCCAGCCGGTCGCTCAGCTGTTCGGCCTGGCCGTCGCCGTCCTCCGGGGCCACGGCGTCCCAGCGCTTGCGCCAACCGGCGAGCTGCCGGGTGAGGAAGCCGTCGGGCCGGCCGAGGTCCCCCAGGCCGACGGCGACGGGGTCCACGGCGTGCAGGTCGGCGAGCGCGTCGACGACGGCGAACCCGATCCGTCGACCGGCGTCGGGCAGGTCGCTCATCGAGTCGGGGATGGCGTCCCAGACCACGATCCCGGGCCGGTACTCGACGACGAGAAAGTCCGACCCGACCACGGACGGGTCCTCGCAGAAGGAGAACGCGCGAGGCGCGCGGGGGTAGCCGGCGTACAGCCTCGACAGCGCCCGGTACTCACGTCGCATGTCGTGCGCACCGGGCGCGAGCACGCCGAACGGGGGCCGTCGCACGACGAGCCGACGGTCGCCGAACGACACCTGGTAGGTGAGGTTGGCCGAGCCGTTGGGGAACTGCAGGACCGTCATCTCGCCCTGCAGGCCCGTCACGTTCGCGCGCAGGTACGCCTCCAGCGCCGCCCAGTCCAGCTCCTCGCCGGCTCGGACGGGCGCGGTCTCCTGCCGGTCAACCACGGCCGAGCGCCAGGGCGTCGGCGTAGCGGAGCCGCGCCGCGTCCGTCATCGTCGGCAGGTGGTAGGGCGGGAACAGGCCCTCGTCGGGCTCGTAGGCCCGCAGCAGGAACTGCGCGAGGTTGACCTTGTGCACCTCGGTCGCGCCGTCGGCGAGGCCCATGTGGAACGACTCCATCACCCACTTGCCGAACGGCAGCTCCTTGGAGATGCCGAGCGAGCCGTGGATCTGGATGGCGCGGCCGGCCACGTCGAGCAGCACCTTCGGCATGCCCGCCTTGACCGCGGAGATGTCGGCGCGCACGAGGCGGTAGTCGTTGTAGCGGTCGATCTTCCACGCGGTGCGCAGCACCAGGAGCCGGAACTGCTCGATCTGCAGCCAGCTGTCGGCGACCATCTCCTGCACCAGCTGCTTGCGCGCCAGCGGCTCACCCTTCGTGGAGCGGGACACGGCGCGACGGCAGATCAGGTCGAAGGCGTGCTGCACGAGGCCGACGGTACGCATGGCGTGGTGGATGCGGCCGCCGCCGAGGCGCGTCTGCGCGACGGCGAAGCCGGCGCCGCGCTCACCGAGCAGGTGGTCGGCCGGGATCCGGCAGTCCTCGTAGCGGATGTAGGCGTGCGTGCCCTCCGCCTCGTCATGACCGTGCACGCCGACGTTGCGGACGATGTTGACACCCGGCGTGTCCGCCGGCACCACGAACATCGACATGCTGGAGTGCTTCGGCGCGTCGGGGTCGGTCACCGCCATGACGATGAGGAACGACGCGAAGCCGGCGTGGGACGAGAACCACTTCTCGCCGTTGATGACCCACTCGTCGCCGTCGAGGACCGCCGTGGTGCGGAACCCCGTCGGGTCGGATCCGCCGTGCGGCTCCGTCATCGAGAACGACGACACGATCTCGTTCTCCAACAGCGGCTCGAGGTACTGCTTCTTGAGGGCGTCGGTGCCGTAGTGGGCGAGGATCTCGGCGTTGCCGGAGTCCGGCGCCTGACAGCCGAACACGACCGGGCCCGAGTGCGTGCGGCCGAGCCGCTCGTTGAGCAGCGCGAGCTTGAGCTGGCCGTACCCGAGGCCGCCCAGCTCGGGGCCGAGGTGGGCGCCCCACAGCTTGCGCTCACGCACCTGGGCCTGGAGCGGCTTGATCAGCGCGTTGCGGACCGGGTCACGCACGTCCCAGGCATGCTCGATGACGAGGTCGACCGGCTCGATCTCGTTGGTGACGAACTCGTCGACCCAGTCGAGCTCCTGCTGGAAGTCGGGGTCGGTCTCGAAGTCCCATCCCATTGCGCCTGCTCCTCGCTGTGACGTCGGCCGTGGCCGTCCGTTCCCTGTCGTTCTGGAAGATGGACGCGCGCTAGCGCGTCAGGATCGTGCAGGCGCTGATGCCGGGCGCGCCGTAGACGTGCGTGAAGGCCACCTGGGGAGACCCGGGCACCTGCCTGTTGCCAGCGTCGCCCCGCAGCTGGAGTGCGTTCTCGTAGACCTGGCGCAGACCGGACGCGCCGATCGGCTCGCCGTTGGCGATGCAACCGCCGTCGGTGTTGATCGGCAGGCTTCCGCCGATCTCGGTGGCGCCGGACCGGATGAGCCCCTCCTGCTCGCCGTGCTTGCACAGGCCCGTCTCGGCCATGTGCATGAGCTCCGCGCCGGCCTCGGTGTCCTGCACCTGGGCGACGTCGACGTCCTGCGGGCTGACGCCGGCCAGCTCGAACACGGCTTGCGAGGCCTCGACGGTCGGGCTGTCCCCCCGCTCCGGCGACAGCCAGGGACTGAAGACCTCGAACGAGCCGAAGCGCCGCGACCGGAAGCTGACGCCCTTCAGCACCACGGCGCGGTCGGTGTAGGCGCGGGCCTTGTCAGCGCGGCAGAGCACGAGCGCGACGGCCCCTTCCCCGGGGGAGCAGTACATGTACTGCGTCAGCGGGTGGCTCACCATCGTTGAGCTCGCGATGTCCTGCTCGCTGATGGCTGTCCGCCGCCAGGCGTTGGGGTTGAGCGCGCCGTTGCGGAACGACTTCGCGGCGATGGTCGACAGGATCGCCGGGTCGAGGTCGTGGTCGTGCAGGTACCGCTGCGCCTTCAAGCCGAAGAACTGGGTGGTGAGCATCAGGCCGGTCTCGCCGTACCAGGCGCCGAGCCCCATCGACTCGGGGTCGGCGTTGAAGGGGCCGCGCGGGTGCTTGTCGAAGCCAATGACCATGCCGAGGTCGGACGCACCCGACTGGATGCTCGCCACGGCGCTGATCAGCGCGCTGCCGCCGGTGGCGCAGCCGTTCCAGACGTTCAGGAACGGCAGGCCGGTCTGACCGAGGTCGGCGACGAGGGTGTCGGCGTCACCGCCGTCGCGGCTGCCGCCGACGGCGAACTGCATGTCCGACCAGTCGAGCGAGCAGTCGCGCAGCGCCTCCCGCACGGCGTGCAGGGCCTGCTGGCGGCCGGACACCCCGTCGGTACGACCGAAGGGGTGGATGCCGATGCCGATGATGGCGACGTCCATGCGGGCCTCCCTCTCAGTCCGTGCTCGGGGCGGTGGGGGCGAAGGCGAAGGTGACGACGTCGGTGCCCTCGGAGTCGGTGCGGAACGGCTCGAGGACCAGCTCGACCGGCGCGCCGATGCGCAGCTTCTCCGGGTCGCTCTCCGTCAGCCGCGCCTCGACGAGGACCGCGCCGAGGTCGACGTAGCCGACGCCGTACGGCGTGAACTCCTCCGGACCTTGGTACGGCGGCTTCGGCCGGAAGGCCTGGACCGTGAAGGACCACAGGGTGCCGGTGCGCGGGAGCTCGCAGGGCTGCATGTCCACGCGGGTGCACCGCGGGCAGCCGTCCTGCTGCGGGAAGGTCGTGGTGCCGCAAGAGCGGCAGGCGCTGCCGATCAGGTGCGGGACGCCGTCGCGCTCAGCGAACAGGCCGGGAGCGACCGCCCGGGACGTCACGTCCCCACCTCGGCGTGGCCCGCGCCGGCCAGGACCTGGGCGGTGTGCTGGCCGAGTCGGGGCGCGGCCGTCGGGCCCGGAGGTGTGAAGGTGCTGAAGCGGTAGGGACTCCCGGGCTGGAGGGCGGTGCTGCCGTCGGGCTGCTCGACCGGTGTGAAGAAGCCGCGCGCCTGCAGGTGCTCGTCGCCGAACAGGTCCTCGGGGGCGTTGGTGATGCCGATCGGCAGACCGCGGCGCTGCCCCTCGTGGTAGAGGAACTCAGCGTCGTGCACGAGGAAAAAGACCTCGACGAGCTCCTGCACGTGGCTGAAGTTCCGCTGTCGGTGGGCGAGGTCACTGAAGGCCGGGTCGACCAGGTCGGCGGCCAGGCCGGCGCTGTCCATCCAGTCGACGAGGGCCTGCCAGGGCTTCTGGTCGGCGAGGATGAGCGCGAAGTAGAGGAACCGGTCGTCGGCGCTGCGGAACAACGCCGGCTGCGTCGGTGACGGTTGCGCGTGCCGGGCCGTCTGCCGCTGCACCTTGACCCGCGGGTAGAACCAGAACGGGTTGGCCAGCTCACCGCTGACCGCGAGGCTGTCGTGCATGGAGACGTCCACCAGCTGGCCCCTGCCGGTGCGGCTGCGCTCGAGCAGCGCGAGCAGCAGGCCGGTGTGGGCGAAGCTCGCCGCGGTGAGGTAGCCCTGGTCGCCGCCGGGACGGATCGGCGGGATCTCGTGGTCGTCGTAGCCGCAGCTCAGCAACGGCCCCCCGGCGGCGAGTCCGATCAGGTCGCTGGAGCGGTAGTGGGCCCACGGACCGTCCTGGCCGAACGGCGTGACCGCCAGCACGACGAGCCGGGGACTCAGCTCCCGCAGCTGTGCGAAGTCCAGACCCCGGGCGGTCGCGTCGCCTGAGCGGCCGGTGGTCAGCAGGACGTCGGCGTCCAGCACCAGCTGCCGCAGCTGCTCGCGGTCCTGCTCGCTGTCCGAGAGCACGACGCTCTTCTTGGTCGAGTTGTAGGCGCGGAACGCCAGGCTCGCCTCCGGACCGGTTTGGCCCTCGGCGAAGGGGCCGACCCCGCGGCTCGCGGCGCCCTCCGGCGGCTCCACCTTGACCACGTCGGCGCCGAGGTCGGCGAGCAGCTTGCCGGTGTACTCGCCGGCCGGGTCCTCGGCCAGCTCGACCACGCGCAGGCCGGTGTACGGCGTCGTCAGGCTCATCAGATGATCCCCTCGGCGGCCAGCTCGGCCACCTCGTCGTCGGACAGGCCGAGGACCTCGGTGAAGACGTGGTGGTTGTCCTCGCCGAGCAGCGGTGCGGAGCGCCAGTTGTCCTGCTGCATGTCGGAGAACAGCACCGGGCTGCCCTCGAAGCGGGCCGGACCGATCACCGGGTGGTCCATCTCGAAGAACGTCCCGCGGTGAGCGATCTGCGGGTCGGTCTCGGCCAGGTCCTCGGCATCCTGCACGGCGGCGGCGGCGACACCGGCGCCCTGCAGCAGGTGCATCACCTCGTGCGGCGTGCGGGTGCGCGTCCAGTCGGACAGGTGCTTGTCGAGCTCGTCCTGGAGCGCGTGTCGCGCGGCCTGCGTGCCGAAGCGCGGGTCGTCGGCCCACGACGGGTTGCCCAGCGCCCCGACGAGCCGGGCCCAATCGTCGTCGTTGAAAACGGCGACGGCCACCCAGCGGTCGGGCTCCGAGCACGGGTAGACGCCGTGCGGGGCCGCGAGCGGGTTCTCGAGCCGGTTGCCCGTCGGGAAGCCCGGCCGCCGGGTCGGGCGGTCGTTGACCGCGACGTCCATGAGGATCGGGCCAAGCAGGTTGATGCCGACCTCGACGGCCGACACGTCGATCTCGGTGCCCTTGCCGGTCACCCCGCGGTGCAGGATCGCCATGAGCAGCGCGGCCGAGTTGTAGTAGGCCGCCTGGTTGTCCATGTGGGACAAGCCCCAGCCCGACGGCTCGCGGTCCGGCAGGCCGCTGACGAACGTCATCCCGCTGACCGCCTGGATGACGGGGCCGTAGCTCCGGTAGCCGACGTGCGGGCCGGTGTGCCCGTAGCCGCTCATCCGCGCGTAGACCACCTCGGGCGACAGCTCCTGCAGGCGCTCGTACGTCAGGCCCCAGCGCTCCATGACGCCCGGCGCGAAGTTCTCCGTCACCACCGAGCTGGCCGCGATGAGCTGGTCGGCGAGCTCGCGCCCCCGCGACGTGCGCATGTTGATCGTGACGCCGAGCTTGTTGCGGCTGTAGTTGTTGAACAGGCCGCCCTTGTCGGGGTCCGGGTTCGGGTCTTCGTCGCCGTACGTCCGCGGGTCGTCCTTGTAGAGAGGCAGGCGGCGCGGCATGTCGAGCCGGGTCCGGTCCTCGATCTTGATGACGTCGGCCCCGAAGTCGGCCAGCATGCGCGTCGCAACGGCGCCGACCCCCATCCAGCAGAAGTCGGCGACCCGCACCCCGGCCAACGGGCCCGTGCGCGGACGTGGCCTGCGGTCCGTCGACGCCGTGGGCTGCACGTCGTCCTCCTTCGTCGATGTCGCGGGCGAGAACCTCAGCGCCGCAGGGCACACGCTATTCCTCATGATGTATTTCGGCAAGGCTTTTCGTGACCCAGGTCACTTCGTTGGTCGGGCGCTCGTGCGGCACGCCGCCGCTCAGCCCTCCTGCAGCCCCAGCGCCCGTTCCGGGCAGGTCTGTACGCCGAGCCGCGCCTGTCGCCGGAGCTCGTCGGTCGCCGGCACGACCTCGTCGACGAGCTCGACGAAGCCCTCGTCATCCGGGGCGAACACGCCGGGTGCCAGGCTGTAGCAGCGGCCGTGACCGACGCAGGCCTCACGGTCGACCAGGACGCGCAGCGTGGCGTTCTCGCCGCCCGGGACCGCGCTCACCGGACCACCGAGGCGGTGTCCCAGACCAGCGGCAGCTTGCTCAGCCCGAGCTGCGGGCCGCTCTCGACGATCTCGTCCGGCCCGACCGACGGGTCCAGTCGGTAGTGCGGGATGCGCTTGTGCCACTCCTGGAGCGCCACGGTGAGCTCGAGGCGAGCCAGGTGGGAGCCGAGGCAGCGGTGCGGTCCGCTGCCGAACGAGAAGTGCGTGACGGCCTCGCGGTCGAAGTCGACCTTCTCAGCGTGCTCGAACTCGAGCGTGTCACGGGACGCCGCGGCCAAGGTCAGCATGACCATGTCGCCCTTCTTCATGGGGCAGCCGTGGAAGTCCATGTCCTCCTCCACGCGCCGGCCGTCCATGACGATGGCGAAGGCGCGCAGCAGCTCCTCGACCGCAGCCGGCGCGATCGAGGGGTCGTCGATGATCCGCTGCCGGTCGTCGTCGTGTGTGGCCAGGTGGTAGAAGGCGTAGCCGAGCTGGCTCTTGACCGTGTCGAGCCCGGCCAGGATCAGCACGAGCGACATGTTCAGGAACTCCTCGTCGGTGATCGGCCGGTCGCCGATGTTCGACGTTGCGAGGCGGCCGAAGAAGTCGTCCCGCGGGTTCGCGCCGAGCTCTGCCAGCAGAGCGGTGAAGTACGCCCGGATCTCGGCGAACGCCCGCTGCAGCAGCTCGACCCCCTCGGGGTTGCCAAGGCCGGCGAAGGCGTCCTCGACCCAGGCCACGAACTTGTCGGTGTCCTCGGTGGGGAGCTCGACGATCTGCAGGAAGACCTTGGTCGGGAAGACCATGGCGAAGTCGGTCACGAGGTCGACCGAGCCCTTGTCCATGAGCGACTCGATGAGCTCGACGCAGTCTCGTCGGATGGAGGGCTCGAGCCCTGCGACGACCTTCGGGGAAAACTGCGGGTTGAGCACAGAGCGGTAGAGCCGGTGGTTCGGCGGGTTCTCCATCGTCGGGATGAAGTGGTAGTCGGGCTCGGGGATGGTCGGCACCGTGGCCGAGCTGCTGAACAGCTGCGGGTTCTGGAACGCCTCCTGGACCAGGGCGTTGCGGTTGAGCATCCAGAAACCACCGCCGAAGGTGTTCCAGGCGATCGGCGACTTCTCCCGCATCTCGTCCAGGACCGTGAAGTACTCCGTGGCCGGGCGCGGCTGGGTGAAGTCGAAGTCGACGACCGGGCAGCCCGCCGCCGTAACCTCCTCGGTGCGGCTCAAGGGAGTGGCCTCCTCGTGCGTAGCAGTCACGTCAGCCTCTCCTCGTCGGTCGTGCATGGGTGGGTGGTCGCAACCAAGCCGGTGCGGCAGATGTACTCGCGGCTGTTCATCGGGGCACGTCCCGCCACGGACCCCGGTCCTGGCGGGGTTCGGCCGGCAGCCCGAGCAGCCGGTCGCCGATGATGTTCCGCTGGATCTCGTCGGTGCCACCGGCGATGCGGTAGCCCGGTGCGCCCAGCAGGTGCTCGGTCCAGGCGAACGTGCCCCACTCGCCCGTGTCGGCCGCGAGGCGCGGGCCGAGGACGGCAGCAGCCGCCTCGGAGGCCAGCGCCATCCCCTGCACCCAGTGCAGCTTGCGCAGCGAGCCGACCGGTCCGGGCTCGTCGCCCGACAGGCGGGACTCGTGGTCGCGCTGCGCGGCCAGGCGGGCCACCTGCTCGGAGATCCAGACGTCGGCCAGGAGCTGACGCACGTGGGGGTCGGTGTCGCGCTGCAGCTCCTGGGCGAGCGGGAGCAGCTGCTGCCAGCCGCCGCCCACGCGGCTGCTCGCGCCGCTGTGGCCGCGTTCGAACCCGAGCGTGGCCAGCGCGACCTTCCACCCGGCCCCGACGTCGCCGAGGCGCAGGCTGTCGGGGATCCGGACCTCGTCGAGGAACACCTCGCAGAAGGACGTGCCCCCGGACATCTGTCGAAGCGGCCGCACGTCGACCCCGGGGAGGTCGAGCGGGAGCAGGAAGGCAGTGAGGCCCGCCTGCTTGACGGCGTCGGGGTCGGTGCGCGCGATCAGCTCCCCCCACCGGGCGAACTGCGCACCCGAGCTCCACACCTTCTGCCCGGTGACGACCCAGTCGTCGCCGTCGCGCACGGCCCGCGTGCCGAGTCCACTCAGGTCCGAGCCGGCGGCGGGCTCGGAGAACAGCTGGCAGCACAGCTCGTCGCCCCGCAGCAGCGGGCGCAGGTGGGTGGCCACCTGGTGCGGCGTGCCGAACAGGCGCAGCGTGGGGGCCACCAGGTGAAGAGTGACCGAGGAGAGCTCGTGCGCCGGCGGGACGTCGTAGGCAACCTCGAGAGCGTTGAACGCCTCCTCGTAGGCGGACGACAGCCCCGCGCCGCCTAGCTCGACGGGCCAGGTCAGCGCGCCGAAGCCGGCGTCGTACTTGCAGCGCTGCCACTCGCCGACCTGCCGGAGCAGGGCCAGCTCGTCCTCGTGGGAGAGGTCGTGGAAGACCGCGACGGAGTCCGACCCGGCGCCCCAGGCGTCCTCCTGCGAGCGCGGCGCAGCGGACCGGGCGAGCCAGGCTGCGGCGCGCCGCCCGAATTCCGCCAGCTCCTGCGTGCTCGCAGCCGTGCTCGGCACCGTGGGTCTCCTCGCGCTCGACACCTGCATGACGTGCGTCACAGGTTCCTCCGTATGAATACCACCTCGGCTGTCCGTCGTCAGCCTGACCGGACGCCGGCCGTCAGCTGCGGGCCAGCCGCCACTGCGGGACGACCGTCCCGTCGACGTCCTCGAACCAGGCGATGACCGGCGCGCCCGCGCGCAGCTCCGGCCGGCCTGGCAGGTGCCCCACAAGCCGCGTGCCGGGCAGGTCGTCGAGCTCGACGAGCAGCACGGTGTACGGGGCCGGGAAGGCCGGGTGGACCGCGTGCTCGACCACCGACCACGAGTACACGGTGCCGGTGGGCGTCACCGGTTCCCAGCGCCCCTCCCAGCTGCCACAGGCGCGGCAGTACGCGCGTGGCACGTGCAGGACGGCGTCGCAGCCGTTGCAGCGGCGCAGGGCCAGCTCGCCGCGGGCGGCGGCCTCGAAGAAACCGCCCGTGTCGACGTCGTCGGTGACCGGCAGCAGCCGGGGCGTGCCGGTCACCGGTCAGCCACGAGGATGAGGCCGCTGCCGGGGGGCAGCGGGGTGGCGGTGACGAGACAGGTCTCGGCGCCGGGGACCTGCGAGGTCGAGCTTCCGCGGATCTGCCGGACGCCCTCGAGGACGTGGTTCATGCCGTGCACGTAGCCCTCCGACAGGTGGCCGCCGCCGGTGTTGATGGGCAGCGACCCGCCGAGCCCGATCGCACCGCTCGCCGCGAACGCGCCCCCCTCGCCCTTCTCGCAGAAGCCCCAGTCCTCGAGCTGCATCAACACGGTGATCGTGAAGCAGTCGTAGAGCTGAGCGACGTCGATGTCCTCGGGGCCCAAGCCGGCCCGCTCGTACAGGACCTTCGACACGGCCGTCGCCGGGAGGGAGGTGATGGACTCGCGGAACAGCGTCGGGAACTGGATGCCCGGCTGCGGGTCGGCCGTGCTGGCCTGGGCGACCGCGCGGATGACCGCCGGCGGCTGACGCAGGTCCCTGGCCCGTTCGACGGTCGTGACCACCACGGCACAGGCCCCGTCGGTCTCCAGGCAGAAGTCGAACAGCCGAAGCGGGTCGGCGATGAGGCGGGCGCCCAGATAGTCGTCCATCGACAGCGTCTTGGCGTGCATCTGCGCCGCCGGGTTGTCGTTCGCCCGCGCGCGGCACGTCGTAGCGATGGCGCCCAGCTGCTCCTCGGTCGTGCCGAACTCGAGCATGTGCCGACGGGCCATGAGAGCGAAGATCTGACCGGGAGTGACGAGGCCGTACGGCGCGAAGAGCTCGTCATAGCTGCCTGCTCCGCCGACCCGCTGCTCGGACAGGGCGCTCTGCCCGAAGCGGCGCCCCGAGCGGCCGTTCAGGCCGCGGAAGACCAGGACGGTCGTCGCCTGGCCGGACAGGATTGCCGCGACGGCCTGGGCCACCATCCCCGGCGGGGCGACGCCACCCGGACCGACCTCGGACCAGTACGTCAGCTGCGGGATCCCCAGCACGTCAACGAGGTCGTTGTGCCGCACGTTGTCCATGTCGCAGCGCACGATCCCGTCGACGTCCTGCGCCGTCAGGCCCGCGTCCTCCAGGGCCGCGAGGGCCGCCTGGGCGACGAGGGTCAGCTCGCTGCGCCCCGACGCCCGGGAGAAGTCGGTCGTCCCGATGCCCGCGATCGCGCAGCGGTCCCGGTGGGAGGTCGCCATGCCTAGCCCGCGGGGTACGGCGAGGAGATGGACACGCCGCCGTCGACGGTGAGGACCGTGCCCGTGGTGAAGGAGGACGCCGAGGACGCGAAGTACAGGACCGTCCCCACGATCTCCGCTGGGTCGCCCAGCCGGCCGACGGCGTAGCGCTCCTTCGCCCAGGCGGTCAGGCCCTCGAGGTCCCAGGACGCCGAGATGTCGGTGAGGAACGGTCCCACCATGATCCCGTTGACCCGGACGTTCGGGCCCAGCACGCCGGCGAAGCCCAGGGTCATGCTGTTGAGCCCCGCCTTCGCCGCCGCGTAGGGCAGGTCGTTCGCCGTCGGCCGGGCCGCGGCGATGCTGCTTATGTTGACGATGGACCCGCCGTTGCCGGCCGCCATCCGCTCACCGACCAGGACGCTCAGCCGGAACGGGCCCTTGAGGTTGACCGCGAAGACCTTGTCGTACAGGTCCTCGCTCAGCTCGGACAGGCTCGGATACAGCGGGGCGATGCCGGCGTTGTTGACGAGGACGTCGACCGCCCCGAACTCGGCGTAGCTGGTCTCCACCAGCTGCTCGACGTCGTCCCAGCGGCCGACGTGGCAGGCGACCGGCAAGGCGCGCCGGCCGGTCGCCTCCCGGACCTCCCGCGCGACCTGCTCGCAGGCGTCCAGCTTGCGGCTCGCGATGACGACGTCGGCCCCGGCCCGGGCCAGACCCAGGACGGTCTCGCGGCCGAGCCCCCGGCTGCCGCCGGTGACGAGGGCGGTCTTACCGGCGAGCGGCAGGTCTGCGGCGGCCATGTCAGAAGTCAAGGTGGTAGATGCGCGCGGCGTTGCCGTGCAGGATCTTGCCCATGGCCTCGCGGTCCACCTCGGAGAAGGTCCGGTCGAGGTACTCGTCAGGACGGACGGCCGTCGTCGCCGGGCCGGGCGACATGCTCGTGGGGTGCGGGAAGTCCGTCTCGTACAGGAAGTTGTCGGCGCCGAGCTGCTCGATGGCGGCCTTTGCGCTCTTGTCCTCGAACCAGAAGCAGCCGTAGATCTGGCGGGCGAAGTACTCGCTCGGCAGCAGCTCGTACTCCGGGTGCTCCTGCGGCACGCCGCAGTTCTTCCACTGCCAGTCGAGGGCCTCGAGGGCGAACGGGATCCACCCGATGC
This sequence comes from Frankiales bacterium, assembly GCA_025966295.1. Classification (GTDB taxonomy): domain Bacteria; phylum Actinomycetota; class Actinomycetes; order Mycobacteriales; family SCTD01; genus RYN-111. Next base: position 27,581 of record JAOPVD010000012.1, read on the forward strand.
CGCTCTCCACCGAGACGAAGTCGAGGTCAGGGAAGCGGTGGCAGATGCCGCCGGTGATGATCTGCGAGATCGTCGCGGCGTTGGCGAGGAAGAACGAGACGCCCATTGCGGCGTAGTTCGCGTGCTTGCCGTTGTCCGGGTGCCCCGTCGAGAAGGGGTCCAGGTCACCGGAGGCGATGTGGTAGTTGATCGGCAGGCCGCGCTCCTCGGCCGCGCGCCACATCGGGTCCCAGTAGCGGTCGGTCATCTCGGGGAGGCCGAAGTAGGCGGGGTTCTGGGTGAACGTCACGCCCTTGTGGCCGGCCTGGTAGCAGCGGTCGATCTCGGCGACGGTCGCGTCGATGTCCCAGAACGGCAGGCCGGTGATGGCGACGAAGCGGCCGGGCGCGAAGTTCGACCACTCGGTCAGGTAGTCGTTGTAGGCCTGGATGAGGGCGAGCTGGAGCTCGGCATCCTTCATCGCCACGATGGTCTTGGCGTCGAAGACGGCGATGTTCGGGTACAGCAGCTGCGCGTGGATGCCGTACTCGTCCATGACCGCGAGGCGCTGCTTCGGGTCCCAGGTCGCCGGATCGGCGTCGCTGAACCGGCGCGGGTGGAAGGGCGGGTACTCGTGCCAGCCGGCCATGGCGGCCGCACCGGCGGCGCCGAGCCGCTTGTCCCCAGAGAACCAGGCCTCTTCCTCTGCCTTGTCGTCCCACCTCACGTGCGGGACGCGGTCGCCCCACTTGGCCACCGACATGCGCGAGGTCCACAGATCCGGCGGCTCGACCACGTGGGTGTCGGCGTCGATGATCAGGATGTCGTCGAAGGTCGTCACGAGATCTCTTCTCTGAGCAGGGACGGCACGGTCGGAAGGCACACGAGGCCGGCTGCGACCGTCGCGTGGGGAGCCGGTGTGACGTAGACCATAAGTAGACCGCTGGCCCGGGTCAATCTTTCGTCAAGATGAAAGCGGGGCTTTCCGAAGCATCAGGACGGCCCGGCCCGCACGTCCAGAAGGCCTGCGACGCCTCGGGTTCGAGCCCCACGGTTCTGACGCAGGACCTCCTGGACCTGGACAGATTCATACGGAGGATTGACGCGGGCCATGTGGTGCGATTCACTCGCGGGACTGACCTCGAAGGAGCATCGATGCAACTGCAGGGACGCACGGCCGTCATCACCGGCGGGACCCAGGGCATCGGCTTCGGCATCGCCCAGGCCTTTCTCGCCGAGGGCGCCAACGTCGTGATCGGCAGCCGTTCCGAAGCGAACGGCGCCAAGGCCCTAGCGGAGCTCGGCGCCCCGGATCGCGCGATGTTCCTCACCTGCGACGTCCTTGTCCGCAGCGACGTGGACCGCCTCGTCGACAGCGCGGCCGCGCGCTTCGGCAGCGTCGACGTCCTCGTGAACAACGCGGGCGGCAGCGACGGCTTCGCGCTGGTGCACGAGATGAGCGACGAGGCCTGGGACAAGTGCATGACGTGGTCCGTCGACTCGGCCTTCTGGGCCTCGCGGCGGGCTCTCAACCACATGGTGGACCAGGGATGGGGCCGCATCATCAACATCTCCTCCACCGAGGGAAAGCAGGCCAGCAAGCCCACCGTGAGCCACTACATCACCGCCAAGCACGCGCTGAACGGCTTCACCAAGGCGGTCGCCTTCGAGTACGGCAGGCAGGGCATCACCAGCAACGGCATCTGCCCCGGGGCCATCGAGACCGAGCGCATGAAGGAGGTCGGCCCCGCCTACGCCGAGTCGAACGGCCTGACCTACGAGGAGTTCCTGGCCACCTACACGGCGGACGCCATGACCGGCCAGATGAACACCGTCGAGCAGGTGGCCGCGCTGGCGGTACTGCTGGCCAGCGAGGTGGGTGCCGGCATCACGGGAGCCTTGCTGAACGTCGACGGCGGCACTGCCTCCTGGTGACCGGCGTCCCGGGCTGACCCGGGCGCGCCCCACGAGCTCCCTACCCGAGACCACCTCCCGGAAGGCCCTGACCTGATGAGCACCACCGCTGAGCGCGCGTCCCTCCCGTACGACCTGTCGGCTGCCGCACGCGCCGTCTACGAGCAGCCGGTCGTCGGCCACGTCATCGACGGCGAGGTCCGCGAGTCGGCCTCCGGGGAGAGCTTCCCGGTGTACGACCCTTCCACCGGCCTCGAGTTCGCCCGGGGCGCGCAAGGCGGCAGCGCGGAGGTCGAGGCCGCCGTGCTCAGTGCGCGGCGGGCCTTCGTCGACGGCCGGTGGCGCCTGATGCCGCCGGCGCAGAAGGAGCGCGTGCTCCACCGGTACGCCGAGCTGATCGCCGAGAACCGGACTGCCTTCGGTGAGCTCGACAGCATTGACGCCGGCATCCTCAAGGGGTTCGGGGGCTTCATTGCCGACTTCGCCGTCGGCGCCATCGACTACTACGCCGGCTGGCCGACGAAGCTCAAGGGCGTCGTCCCGGCCGTGCCGGCCGACCTGTCTGTCGCGCTCGTCCGCGAGCCCGTCGGCGTCGTCGGCATCATCACGCCCTGGAACGGCCCGACGGCCGTCGCCGCCTTCGTTGCCGCGGCACTCGCCGCCGGTAACTCGGTGATCCTCAAGCCGGCCGAGCAGACCCCCCTGTCGGCGCACCTGCTGGGCGTCCTCGCGCTGCGCGCCGGCGTGCCGGCCGGCGTCTTCAACGTCGTGCAGGGTGCCGGCGAGGTGGGCGGCGCCCTGGTCGCCCATCCCGGTGTCGACAAGATCTCGTTCACCGGCTCCGTCGCGACCGGCAAGGCCATCGCCGAGGCCGGGGCGAAGACCCTCAAGCGGGTGAGCCTCGAGCTCGGCGGCAAGAGCCCCATCCTCGTGTTCCCGGATGCCGACCTCGACCTGGCCGCAGCCGGTGCGATGTCCGCGATCTGGAACAACTCCGGTCAGGTCTGCACGGCCGGTTCACGGACACTGGTGCACCGCTCGGTCTACGACCGCTTCGCCGAGAAGGTCGTCGCGGAGAGCGCCAAGCTCCAGGTCGGCGGTGCCTTCGAGGAGGGCACCGAGCTCGGCCCCCTCGTGTCCGCCGCGCAGCTCGCCCGCGTCCAGTCGTACGTCGAGATCGGCCAGGCCGAGGGCGCCGAGCTCGCGCTTAGCCCCACGGCTTCCGGCGGCGGCGGCTACTTTCACGGCCCGACGGTCTTCACTGGCGTGCGCAACGACATGCGCATCGCCCAGGAGGAGATCTTCGGCCCGGTGATGGCGCTGCTCCCCTTCGACACGGAGGAGGAGGCGTACGCCATCGCCAACGACGTCGAGTTCGGCCTGTCGGCGGGCGTGTGGACCAACGACCTGTCCCGCGCGCACCGCGCGTCCCGCGCCCTCCACGTCGGCACCGTCTGGATCAACACCTACCAGAACAACGACGTCTCCGTTCCCTACGGCGGCGTCAAGCAGTCGGGCTACGGCCGCACCCTCGGCGAGGAGTCGCTGGAGGCGTTCCTGCACACGAAGAGCGTCTGGACCAAGGTCTTCGACGCCTGAGCCGCCGCCCCCCGCGTCCACATCGAGGAGATCCCGATGACGATCGACACCCCCGCCACCCCGACGCTGTCGCCCAGCCTCGAGGAGCAGGTACGCCACCTGTACGACCGCTCGAGGATCGGCGACGCGCTCTACGCCTACGCCTACAGCTGTGACACGAAGGACGTGGCGAGGCTCCGCACCCTGTTCACCCCGAGCGCCCGGGCCCGCTACGGCAAGACCCAGGAGTGGCTGGAGGGCGGTCCGACCATCGCCGAGTGGATCGGCACCGCCACCGCGCCGACCCGGTGGCAGCACCACCTCATCAACGTCTACGACGTCGCCGTCGAGGGTGACCGGGCGACGGCGTGCGTCTACCTGGTCTCGCACCAGACGACGAGCGCGGAGCCGGACACGGTGCTCATGATGACCAGCCGCTACTCCATGCAGCTGGTCCGCGACGGTGGCTCTTGGCGCATCGACGTGCTCGACCTGCTGGTCGGTTGGATGGACAGCCGGCATGCCTCGCAGGCCGACCTCCCCTGATCTCCCGCTGCTGACCTGCACGACCAGGGCCCCGTCCGGCACCGCCGGACGGGGCCTCGCGCGTTCGGCCGGTGGAGAGGCGGAGTGCGCGTGCGCCTCCAGCAGCGCTGCGCACGACGGCGCCCGCCGTCCCGGACTCCGGGGCGGCGGGCGCCAGGTCGTGCGAGGACCGGATCAGGCAGCCGTCGCCTGGGCGGCCTGCGCGCGCCGGCTCTTGCGGGTCTGCGTGATCTGCCGACTGGCGAGAGCCACCGCGATGAGCAGCGCAGCGCCCTGGAAGAGCGGCTGGATCCAGAACGTGCCCGGACCGAAGGCGAGCTGCAGGCCCTTGATGCCGAAGGCCAGCGCGAAGTAGGCAACCAGGGTGCCCCACACGTTGGGCCGACCGGAGAACTGCGACGCCCCGAAGAAGACGGCGGCGAGCGCAGGGAACAGCAAGCCGGGACCGGCTTCTGCCGAGTACGCCCCAACCCGCATCGAGTACACGATGCCCGCAAGGGCCGCGATGCCGGCGGACGCCACGAACGAGCCGTACACGAGTTTCGAGGTCGGCAGTCCGGCCAGGCGCGCCGCCTCCGGGTTGCCGCCGACCGCGAACAGGTGGCGACCCACCGGCGTGTGCTCCAGCACGGCCCACACGACGACGGCGAGCACGAGCAGCAGGGCCACGACGACCGGGACGCCCAGCACGTTCGAGCTGCCCATCTTCTCGAAGGTGCCGTCGAACTTGCCGATGACCTGGCGGTTGTCCGAGATCTTCAGGGTCACGGCGCTGAGCACCTGGCTCACCCCGAGCGTCGCGATCAGCGAGTTGACGCGGAAGCGCACGACGAGCACACCGCTCAGGACGCCGGACGCACAGCAGACCGCGACCGCGATGAGGCAGACGACCGCGATCGGCAGGTCCGTGTTGAGCGAGAACCAGTTGATCAGGCACAGGGACAGGCCCATGAGCGCACCGACCGACAGGTCATAGGTCCCGGCCGCCAGCGGGACGAGGAAGGCGAGCGCGAGAACCGCTGTGACGACGCCCTCGCCGAAGGTCAGCCGGAAGGTGCTGACGGTCAGGAAGATGTCGGGCTTGAGAATGCCGAACAGGATCAGGAAGCCGATCCACAGGAACACGGCGCTGTAGCGACCCAGGATGAGGCTGAGCGGCTGCCGCGGCGACGCAGCGGACGCCGGCCTCGTCCCGGCGGGCGTGGAGACGACGTCAGCCTCGCCCGCGACCGTCTGGGGCTGCGAGTTTCTCAACATGGTTGTCCAGGGTCCGTAGGAGTGGGTCAGGGCGCTGCGGGGCGCAGTTCTGAGGGGAGCTCGAGCAGGGGGGCGGCGACCTGCGCCTGGTCGATGGCGGCAGCGCTGAGGTCGGCGCCGCGGACGAGCTCACGCACCACGCGTCCCTGGCGCAGCACCAGGACGCGGTCGGACAGCCTGGCGAGCTCGCCGCTGTCGGTCGACGCCAGCAGCACCGACATGCCGCCGTCCACGGCGGCCTCGACGATGGTGTGCACCTGGTCGCGGGCCTTCACGTCGATGCCTGCGGTCGGGTCGTCGAGCACGAGGACAGCGGGATCGAGCCGGAGCGCGCGGGCGACGAGCACCTTCTGCTGGTTGCCGCCCGACAGGCTGGTGATGGGCGCCTCCGGGCCCCGCGTCACGACACCCATAGAGCTGATGTACTCCTGCACCTCGCGAGCCTCGGAACGCCGGGCCAGGCGGCCCTTGAACGTGTGCCGGCCGAGCGAGCCGAGGGTGAGGTTCTCCCGCACGTTGAAGTTGCTGAAGATGCCGTACCGGGCGCGCTCGCCGGGCACGAGCGCGAGACCGGCCTTGAGGCCCGCGGACGGCGAGCCCGCGACGATCTCCGTCCCGGCGACGCGGACGACACCGGTACGCGGCAACCGGCCGGTGACGATCGCGGCGAGTTCCTCGCGACCGGAGCCGGTGAGGCCGGCGACACCCAGCACCTCACCCTTGCGCACCTGGGCGGTGACGCCGTGCACGGTCCCGCCAGCGACGTCGGCGAGGTCGAGGACCACGTCCGCCTCGTCGCGCTGCCCGGCCGTGCGGCCGCCGGACACGACGAGGTCGTGGCCGACCATCATCCGCACGAGGCTGTCGGCGTCCGCGGACGCGGCATCCGTGGTCGCCACCTTCTTGCCGTCGCGCAGCACGGTGATGCGGTCGGAGATCTCGAAGATCTCCTCCAGGTGGTGCGACACGATGAGGATGCTGTTACCCGCCTCGCGCAGGTGCCGCACCGTCTCGAACAGCCGCTCGACGTCCGTGTTCGGCAGGGCCGCCGTCGGCTCGTCGAGCACCACGAGGGCGCTCCCGAGCGAGGCGTCGGGCAGTGCCCGGGCGATGGCGAGGCCCGTCCGGTCGGCCAGGCCGAGCTCGCCGACCGGACGTCGCACGTCGATCGTCAGGCCGGCTCGTTCGACGAGTGCCTGCGCCTGCTCCCGGGCGGCCGACCAGCGGATGCGACCACCGAGGCCGACCGGGTAGCTGCGGCCGAGCATGAGGTTCTCGATCCCGCTCAGCTCCAGCACCAGGCCAAGGTCCTGGTGGACGAAGCGGATGCCGGCAGCGTGCGCGGCGACCGCCGAGCCGAGCTCGAGCGGAGCGTCGTGCATGGTGGCGGACGCACCGTCGTCGGGTTGGTGGTAGCCGGCCAGCACCTTGATGAGGGTCGACTTGCCTGAGCCGTTCTGCCCGACCAGCGCATGCACCTCCCCCTGCTGCACTTCGAGGTCGACCCGGTCGAGCGCCAGCTGACCGGCGAACGACTTGGACAGGGAGGAGATGGTGAGCATGGTGACCTCCACTGGAGCCCTCGAACGTGAGCAGGGGGACGTGCCGTGCGAACTCGTTGGGCGGTTAGACGCCCCAGTCCTTCTTGAAGCCGTCCTGGTAGCCCGCCGGGCCCTGCCAGCCGTCCTTCAGGTCCTTGATCTTCGCGGCCTCCTCGGACGTGGAGACGACGTAGAACGGCGGGACCGCCGCCTTGCGCTCGCCCTCGAGCGTCCAGGAGTCGGTTGCAAGGCGGGCCATCTCGTCGGTCATGGTCCACATCGCCAGCTCCTGAGGCAGCGCGATCCAGGCCCCGGGCGCGCCGTCGGCGATGCTCGTGAACTGCGCTTGCGTGCCCTGGACGCCAACGATCTTGACCTTGTCGGCGAGGCCGGCTGCCTTCAGCGCGGCGACGACGCCGGTGGAGAGTGTGTCGAAGGTCAGGTAGACGTAGTCGATCTTGGGGTCGGACTGCAGGAACGACGCGATCTTCTGCGGCACCTGGCCACCGCCGAGGTCGGCCACGGTGACGTCGAGCCGCTCGAAGCGGCAAGCGGGGCAGACCTTCGCGAGCTCGTTCTTCGCGGGCCCGCTCTGCGCCTCGAGGATCGGGAAGGCGGGCAGGTTGACCATCAGGACGTTGGCCGAGCCCTCGGAGTCGACGGCGATGAAGTCCGCCATCGTCTTGGCGTAGACGGCGGCGGCGGTTGCGTCGTAGCAGTCGCCGTAGAGGTTGTTGTCCTTGCCCGCCGGCACATCCGTGGAGTAGCAGGCGAACAGCGGGATGCCCTTCGCCTTGGCCTGCGCCGCCTGCTGCTTGAACAGCTCGAGCGGGGTGCCGGTGTAGCCGATGTAGTCAACCCCGGCGTCGATGAGCTGCTGCACGGCGGCCCCCGGGTCGGTGGCACTGGCGTTGACCGTCTGCAGGTCCCAGCCCAGCGCGGTCGTCGTCGTCTTGAGGAAGCCGGCGAGCTTGACGCAGGACGGGTCGGCGCACACCACGAAGCCGACCTTCTTCTTCGGCGGCTTGCTCGGCAACGCATCGCGGTCCGGCAGCACCTGGGGCGGCGACGAGTAGGCGGCGAGGTTTGCCTTTGCCGCCTGCAGGTCGGTGGACGAGGCGGACGCCTTCGGCGGGTCCGCCGCGGCGCCGCTGTCGCTGGAGCCGCACGCGGTGGCCAAGACAGCCACGAGCGCGAGGACGGCGGGCGCGAGGATGCGCTTACCTCTAGTGATCATGTGACCTCGTTCTAGGAGTGGTGCACGGAAGGTCCGCCGCTGCAGGGCATCCGGCGGTGGTGTGGTGGCACAGGGTTCCGGGACGGGCCGCTCGGCGAGCCGGATCGGCGGTGACGGGGTTGCGGCGCCCGCGGCCCCGGTGGGCTCGGTGCATGTGGAGTACATCACAACGACCACCGTTGTGTCGACGTTTCATCATGATGTTTTTGGGTGCAGCGACGCCTTCCCGGCAACATGCCGGCCGCACTGGAGGCAACGACGGCGACGGCAGATGCGACACGACTGGACATAGTTCTCACGGAGAAATAGACCAGAACTGAGCGGGGTGTCCGTGGGCTGCTGAGACGTGTCGGGACTAGAATTGCGCGAACGTTTACACGGGGGATTCCATGAGGCGCACGGCCGGTCGCAATGACGACAGCGGCATCGTCGCGGCCGTCACCGGCCTGCCGATCCGCTACACCCTCACGCAGGAACATGGCCTGCCCGGCCAGGTCGACGACGTGACGCCGGCGCCGCAGCGCGTCATCAAGATGAGCGAGGCTGTGGCGCAGGACATCGTGCGCGACATCGTGGCCCGGGGCCTGAGCGTCGGCGACCGGCTGCCCCCGGAGGCCGCGATGGTCTCGGAGTACGGCGTCAGCCGCGAGTCGCTGCGCGAGGCGCTCCGCATCCTCGAGGTGCAAGGACTGATCGTCATCCGACGCGGTCCCGGCGGGGGCCCGGTGGTCTCAGGCATCGACCCGCGCAACCTGGCCCGGACGTCAGCGCTCTACTTCCACCTGTCGGGCGCCAACTACGACGAGCTCTTCGAGACCTGGCAGTCCGTCGAGCCCATCCTCGCGCAGAAGGTCGCTCATGCGCCGGACCGCAGACTCGTGCGCGAAGCCCTGGCCCCCTACCTGGAGGCCTTTGCACCCGACGTCACGCAGCAGCACCTCGTCAGCACCGCCAACGCCTTCCACGCCGTCATCGCCGAGCTGAGCCACAACCGCGTACTGACGCTGATCGTGCAGGCCGTCAGCCACATCGTGAACGACCAGGTGCTGAGCGACTTCGACCCGGTCCTCGCGGCGGGCCAGATCGGCCACGACCACGAGGAGATCGCCAAGGCCATCGTGGACGGGCGTGCGTCCAAGGCACGGCGGCTGATGGAGGAGCACATCGTGCACATCACCGACGCGTACCGGGCGAGCTTCCCGGACCGCGTGCTCAGCCTCGTCGAGTGGCGCTAGCCGAAGCGGACCGCCTGCACGGAGCCCTCAGGAACCGGCGGCGACCGGGACGTCGTGCGGGTCCAGGCCGAGCGCGTGGGCGCACCGGGCCAGGCTCCGCTCGCGGTCCTCGCGAGTCGCGCCCACCCAGACCTTGTCGGCCCACAGGACGAGGTCGTCGATCCCCTCCGACCCGTAGCGGGACACGGCTTGGGCGTCGAGGTCCTCCACGCGGAAGACGCAACGGAACGGCTCGGTACGACTGGCCTGCTCCCGTTCGCGCACCAGCGCGTCCCGCAACGCGACGGCGCTCTCCATCGACGGCGTGCCGGAGCTGAACCAGCCGTCGCCGAGCCGCGCCGCCCGGGCCAGCGCCTTGGGGCCGTTGCCGCCCAGCACCAGCGGGACGTCGACCCGTCGCGCCGTCACCTGCAGCGACGGGAAACAGAAGTGCCTGCCCGAGTGCGCGAACGTCCCGCCGGCCCACGCCTTGCGGAGCACCTCGACAGACTCCTCGAGCCGCGGCATGCGCTCGGCGTACGCGATGTCGAGCGCGTCGAACTCCTCGCGCAGCCAGCCCGCGCCGATGCCGAGCACCACGCGCCCACCGCTGAGCTCCTGGGCGGTGGCCACGGTCCGCGCGGTGAGCAGCGGATGACGCAGGGGCAGCAGGTAGATGCCCGTGGCGACCCGCAGGTGCGTGGTGGCCGCGGCGATCGCGCCGAAGACGACCCACGGGTCGACGAGCTCGGTGTCCGGCACCACGATCGGCCCCGTGTGGTGCTGCGCCGAGCCGTCCGACGGGTGCTTGCTCGAGTACTCCGCCGGATGGAACAGGTGCTCGCCCAGCCAGAGCCCGTCGAAGCCCAGCCGGTCAGCAGCGATCGACAGCTCGAGCAGGTCCCGGGCCGGCATGCCGTACGCCGACAGGCCGATGCGTGTCATGTGAAGGCTCCATTCATCCGAGCGACTCGCCACCGTCGACGATGAGGTTCGTACCGGTCACGAAGGACGACGCCGGCGAGCACAGGTAGAGGGCCGCCGCGGCCATGTCGGCGGGACTACCCGCACGCGCCATCGGCACGTTCTCCACCATCGCCTCGTAGACCTCGGGGTTGCGCTCCAGCGACAAGGGCGTCGCCGTGATACCAGGTGACAGCAGGTTGACGCGGATGCCCAGCGGGGCGAGCTCGACCGCGGCCACGCGAGCCAGCTGGTTGAGGCCCGCCTTGGTGGCGGAGTAGACCGAACGGCCCGGCAGGGCGCCCAGGGCGCGGATGGACGACACCACGACGATGGCCATGTTGTCGCTCGGCCGGTCGCGCATGAGCCGTCCGGCCAGCTGGATGCACTGGAAGGAGCCGGTCAGGTTGAGGGCCACGACGTCGTCCCAGTCCTGCATGGACAGCTCGAGGAAGGGCGTGATGGCGCCCGTGCCGGCGTTGGCCACCGCGATGTTCAGGCGAGGCAGCTCGTCGCGGAGCCGGGTGAACAGCGCGTCGAGGCTGTCCCGGTCGCTGGTGTCGGCAGGCATGGCGATCACCCGTTGCGACGGGCTGCAGCCGGCGCGCAGCTGCTGCACCGCCGCCTCCAGCGCGAGCGGGTCACGGGCCACGAGGACGACGGACGCTCCCGCAGCGACGAGCTGCTCCGCGATGCCCCGG
>JAOPVD010000024.1 GCA_025966295.1 Frankiales bacterium
CATGGGCGAGGAAGGCACCACGCCAGGCGGCGGCGGCGTCGCAGGTGCCTCCGCTCACCACGGCCGGCGGCAGGCCCCTGACCGGCCGCCCGTTGCCGTCGACCAGCCCGCACTGCCGCGCCAGGCCGTCGCCGTCCTTGGAGACCCGCACGATCCAGCGGTTGCCCTTGCGCAGCCCGCCGGGGGCCACCACGTGCACATCGCTGGCGTGGCCGTAGACCTCGGCGATCTCCTTGCGGAGCCGGCGGGCGGTGCTGCCGGCGTCGAGGTCCGCCTCGATGACGATCCTCCCGGACACCAGGTGCAGCCCGCCGGCGAAGCGGAGCAGCGAGGCCAGCTCCGCCTTGCGGCAGCACGGCTTGGTCACCGTCAGCCGGGAGAGCTCGTCCTTGACGGCAGCCGTCATCGCCATGCCGTTCCACCCTTCACGTGCGTGCCCATGATCCCGGCGTAGGCCTCGGCCAGCCGCCGGGGATCGTGCCGAGGAGTGCCGTCTGCGAGCGCCACGGGCGCCAGGACCAGCCGACCCCCCACTGATTCGACTGACGACATCAGACCACGGCTGTCCAGAACCGTCGCCTCGTCGGCCAGAACGACGTCGATGACGAGCTCCGGCGCGTGCGCCGCGAGCACCTCGACGTGCGTCTCCGGTGAGAAGCCCTCGGTCTCGCCGGCCTGCGGCGCGAGGTTGAGCGCCACCACCCGCTGGGCGGCCGTCTTGGTCAGCGCCTCCCGCAGGTCCGGCACCAGCAGGTGGGTGAGCACCGAGGTGAACCACGAGCCCGGACCCAGCACGACGTAGTCGGCCTCCAGCACCGCGCGGACCGCCTCGGCGCAGGCCGGCGGCTCCTCCGGCTGCAGCCGCAGGGCGCACACCGAGCCGGTGGTGGTGGCGACCGCGACCTGACCGACGACCTGGGTGATGACCCACGGGTCGTGCGGGTCGAGGCCGACGACCTGCGCCACGATCTGCAGCGGCACGGTGGAGGCGGGCAGCACCCGGCCCTTCGCGCCGACCAGCCGGCCGACGAGGTCGAGCGCCTCCACCACCCCCGAGGTGGTCTCCGCCAGCGCGGCCAGCACCAGGTTGCCGACGGCGTGACCGGCCAGCTCGCCGCCGCCGGTGAAGCGGTGCTGCAGCAGCCGCTCCCAGGTCCGCGACCAGTCGTCGTCGCCGGCCAGGGCAGCCAGCGCCATCCGCAGGTCACCCGGCGGCAGCGCCCCGAGCTCGTCCCGCAGCCGGCCGCTGGAGCCGCCGTCGTCGGCGACCGTCACGACGGCGGTGAGGTCGTCGGTGACGTGCGTCAGCGCCTGCAGCGAGGCCGCCAGCCCGTGCCCTCCGCCGAGGGCGACGACCTTCACTCGCGCCCCAGGTCGCGGTGCTGCACCTGGACGTCGACGCCGGTCGCGGCGAGGCGGGCGGCCAGCTCCTCCGTCATCGCGACGCTGCGGTGCTTGCCGCCGGTGCAGCCGACGGCGAGCAGCGCGTACCGCTTGCCCTCCCGCAGGTAGCCGTCGGCCAGCAGCCGCACGAACTGCTCGTAACGGTCGAGGAACTCCGCCGCCCCCTGCTGGGCCAGCACGTAGTCGCGGACCGCCGCGTCCTGGCCGGTGTGCGGCCGCAGCTCCGGCACCCAGTGCGGGTTCGGCAGGAACCGGCAGTCGACCACCAGGTCGGCATCCACCGGCAGCCCGTACTTGTAGCCGAACGACATGACCGTGAGCTGCAGCGGCGCCTGTGCGGCCTGCGCGTCGAAGGCCGCGGCGACCCGGGCCCGCAGCTCGTAGACGTTGAGCAGGCTGGTGTCGAGCACCAGGTCGGCCTCGCCGCGCTCGTCCCGCAGCAGCTCGCGCTCGCGGTCGATGCCGTCGACCAGCCGGCCGTCGCCCTGCATCGGGTGCGGCCGGCGCACCGAGTCGAACCGGCGTACCAGCGCCTCGTCGGAGGCCTCCAGGAACAGCACCTTCGCCCGGGTGCCGCGCAGCGCGAGGTCCGCCAGCGCGGTGCGGAGGTCGCCGACGAACGGCCGGGAGCGCAGGTCGGTGACGACGGCGATCTTCTCGACCGCGCCCTCCGAGCCGACCGCCAGGTCGACCATGGTGCCGAGCAGCGACGGCGGCAGGTTGTCCACGACGAACCAGCCCAGGTCCTCCAGGCAGTGCGCCGCGGTCGAGCGGCCGGCACCCGACATCCCGGTCACGACGACCAGCTGCAGGCTCACGCGATCACCTCGCCGGTCGCCGGGTCGAAGGCCGGCGTCGCGGGCGCGCCCGCGGCCAGCGCGGTCACGACAGCTTGCGCCGTACGACGTCCGACACCGGGCACCTCCATGACCTCCTCCACGCTCGCGGCCTTGAGCCGCTTGAGCGAGCCGAAGTGTCGCAGCACCGCCTTGCGACGGGCCTCCCCCAGCCCGGCGATCTCGTCGAGGGCGCTGGTGGTCATGGCCTTGGAGCGCTTCTGCCGGTGGTAGGCGATGGCGAACCGGTGCGCCTCGTCCCGGACGCGCTGGAGCAGGTACAGGCCCTCGGAGGTGCGCGGCATGATGACCGGGTCGTCCTGGCCCGGCAGCCACACCTCCTCGAGCCGCTTGGCCAGCCCGCAGAGGGCGACGTCGTGGATGCCGAGCTCGTCGAGCGCCCGTTGCGCCGCCGCCACCTGCGGCGGGCCGCCGTCGACGACGAGCAGGTTGGGCGGGTAGGCGAACCGGCGCGGCCGGCCGGTCTCCTCGTCCAGCTCGCCCTTCGGCGCCTCGTCGAGGTGGCGCGCGAAGCGCCGGCTGATGACCTCGTGCATCGAGGCCACGTCGTCCTGGCCCTCGACGCTCTTCACCCCGAACCGCCGGTACTCCGACTTGCGGGCCAGGCCGTCCTCGAAGACCACCATGGACGCCACCACCGCGGTGCCCTGCAGGTTGGAGACGTCGAAGCACTCGATCCGCAGCGGGGCCTCGTCCAGCTCCAGAGCCTCCTGGATCTCGCCAAGCGCCTTGGACCGGGCGGTGAGGTCGCTGGCCCGCTTGGTCTTGTGCAGCGCGAAGGCCTGCTTGGCGTTGCGCTCGACGGTCTCCATCAGGGCCTTCTTGTCGCCGCGCTGCGGGATGCGCAGCGTGACGTTGGTGCCGCGCAGCTGCTGCATCCAGCGGGTGATGGCGGCCGCGTCCGGCGGCAGCGCCGGCACCAGCACCTCGCGCGGGATGTCCACGCCCACCTGGACGCCGGCTCCCGGCACCAGCCGCCGGTCGACGTACTCGTCCTCGTCCTCGCCGTACACCTGGGTGAGGAACTGGCCGACCAGGTCGCCGGTGGTGACGTCCTCGACCTTGTCGACGACGTAGCCGTGCTGGCCGCGGATCCGACCACCGCGGACGTGGAAGACCTGCAGCGCCGCCTCCAGGCCGTCCTCGGCGATCGCGATGACGTCGGCGTCGGTGCCGTCGGCCAGCACCACCGTCTGCTTCTCGAGCGCCCGGGTCATGGCACCGATGTCGTCGCGCAGCCGGGCGGCCCGCTCGTAGTCGAGCTGCTCGGCGGCCTGCTTCATCTGCTGCTCGAGCCGCCGCACGAACGTCGTGGACGAACCGGCCATGAAGTCGCAGAAGTCCTCGACGATCTGCCGGTGCTCCTGCTGGCTGACCTTGCCGACGCACGGCGCGGAGCACTTGCCGATGTAGCCGAGCAGGCACGGCCGGCCGACCTGGCCGGCCCGCTTGAAGACGCCGGCGCTGCAGGTGCGGGCCGGGAACACCCGCAGCAGCAGGTCGAGGGTCTCGCGGATCGCCCAGGCGTGGGAGTACGGGCCGAAGTACCGCACGCCCTTCTTCTTCGGACCGCGCATCACCTGCAGCCGCGGGTAGTCCTCGTCCAGCGTGACGGCCAGGCTGGGGTAGCTCTTGTCGTCGCGGTACTTGACGTTGAACCGCGGGTCGAACTCCTTGATCCAGGAGTACTCGAGCTGCAGCGCCTCGACCTCGGTGCCGACCACCGTCCACTCCACCGACGCCGCGGTGGTCACCATCTGCCGGGTGCGCGGATGCAGGTTCTGGACGTCCTGGAAGTACGACGACAACCGTGGGCGCAGGCTCTTGGCCTTGCCGACGTAGACGACCCGCCCCTTGTCGTCCCGGAAGCGGTAGACCCCCGGCTCGACCGGGATCGTCCCTGCCGCCGGGCGGTAGGTCGAAGGGTCTGCCACGCCTCCAGCCTACGTGTCGGGACCGACCCAAGTGGCGCTCGCCGGGGGCCCGGTGCGACCCTCGACGCATGCGGGGCGAGGTGACGGTCGAGGTCGTGATCGACGACGGGGCGCACGCCGGGCCGGGGCGGCGCACCGCACTCCGGCTCACCTGGACGCCCGCCGACCCGTGCGCCGTCCAGCTGCGCCTGACGGCCCTGCCGGACCACCCGGCCCTGCCCCGTGGCCAGTGGGTGGTGCTGCGGGACTTCCTGCGCGACGGCCTGGACGTGCCGACCGGCGACGGGGCGGTGCAGCTGCGCCCGGACGAGGTGCGGGACCGGGTCTGGTTCGAGCTGGCCCGGCCCGGCCGCGCGGTGTGCGTGTCGGTCCCCCGCGGCGTGGTCCGGACCTTCCTGCAGACGACGACCGCCTCCGTGCCGCTCGGTGAGGAGCGGACGGAGGCGGCCGTGGAGCAGCTGCTGGAGCGGGTGCTGTACTCCTAGCTCAGGTGTCGTAGAGGGTGACCGGAGTGCCCTTCACGAGCAGCGGGAACAGCCGGTCGGCGTTCGGGTCGGTGATCCGGACGCAGCCGTGGCTGGCCGGGTAGTTCGGCACGCTGCCGCTGCCGTGGATCGCCCAGCCCTGGTAGAAGTACGACGGCCGGTAGAGCTCACCGAGCTTGCTGACCCGGATGCCGTCGATCTTGCGCAGGATCGAGAACCGGCCGCGTGGGGTGTGCGCCACGTCCTTCTCGCCCTTGTAGGTGTAGGCCCGTTCGGTGCCGGTCGAGACGTCGACGATCATCCGGACCTTGCCGGCCTCGGACAGCACCAGCACCTGCCGCTTGATGTCGATCTCGACCGCCCGGCCGCTGCCGGGGGCACGCAGCGTCCACGCGTGCGGCTTGCCGATCCGGACCCGCTCGGTGCGGGTCCAGCGGCCGGTGACCGGCAGCCGCTCGACCTTCTGGAACGCCATCACGGCGTGCGTGAGGTCGTAGTCGAACGAGCGGTTGAGGGCGCCGGGTACGTAGCGCAGCGCGGCGAGCTGGCGCTTGAGCAGCAGGACGTCGTCGCCGCTGAGGCCGGCCGACAGGTTGCGGGTCTGGACGTTGAGGGTGCGGGCCGGCGAGACGGTGCCGAGCCAGCCCGGGCCGCCGTTCAGGACCGCGCGGTAGGAGTAGCTGCCGGGCTTGCCGGGCGCGAACGTGTAGGACCAGCCGCCGCGGGCGTCGGTCTTGACGGTGGTGAGCGTGCCCCAGCCGCTGGTGATCTTGCGCTGCACCTTGACGGTCGCGCCGGGCAGGGCCGCGGGCAGCCGGCCGGAGAACACCGTGGTCTCCGGGCGGACCACCACGGCGGGGCGGAAGGCTGCGGTCAGGGTGGGCAGCAGGGCGACCACCCGCGCGCTGCTGGCGGCCGGCTGCGAGAACGCGTCGCCGGCGAAGCGCAGGCTCAGCGCCACGCTGCGGGTCTCGACCAGCCTGGTGCGGACGACCCCGTGCGCGTCGGTGGTGAGGGTGCGCACGGGGTTGGTGGCGTTGCTGCCGCCGACCTTGGCCAGCAGCTGGACCCGCTGGCCGGCCAGCGGCACGCCGGCGCGCCGCAGCGTGCCGGACGCCTGGTAGCTGGCGCCGTACCGGGCCTTGGCGGTGGACAGACCCATCGTCAGGGTCGTGGCGACGGCGTCCACGGGCGTCACGGTGACCGTGGTCGCCTCGTCGCTGGTGGTGCCGTCGCTGTCCCGGCCCCAGACGGCGTACGTCTTCGGCGCGGTGTTGGTGAAGCCCTTGTCCTGCCCGCTGCCGTTCTGCACGGCGACGGTGCGCGGGCTGCCGGCGTCGGTGACGTCCTGCACGAGCGCGTCGGCGTCGCCGCCGCCGGTCCAGGACAGCGTCAGGCCGCGGCCGTCGATGACGTAGGCGAGGTTGTCGACCTTCTGCGGCGTCGGGAGCACGGTGACAGCGAACGGGCCGGACGGGCCGGCGGCCGTGGTCACCGTCAGGTCGCCGCTGGTGGCGCCCGGCGGCACGGTGGCGGTGAGCGTGCCGTCGTTGACGACGTCGATCGCCGTGAGCGCGGCCGAGCCGAGGGCGACGCTCACGGGGGCGACCTCGAAGCCGCTGCCGGTGATGGTCAGCGTCTTGCCGACGTGGGTCGGCAGCGGTGCCACTGCGGTGATCGTGGGCAGCGCCGAGGTGGCGGCCAGGGCCGGCGCCACGGGCAGCACCACGAGCAGCGCGGTGCCGCCGGCGATCAGCGCCGGGCGCAGCGAAAAGGACCGCAGGGCGGAACGGGACATGCCGTGCCTTCCGGAAAGGTGACGCAGGTGTGACAGAGGGTAAGCGCTGGGACGGTGTGCGTCCCGCACCCTCCAGACGTCGCGCGCGCCGGCGAGGTTGCCCGCGTCAGCCGCCG
>JAOPVD010000350.1 GCA_025966295.1 Frankiales bacterium
CCGCGACGCCGGCGAGGCGGAGGCGCTGATCGCGCTGCTGCCCGGCCGGGCCGGCGCGGCCCGCGCCCGGCTGCCCCGGGTCAGCGCATCCGGACCGGCTTCGGCGGCCCGAACGGCGGACGCGAGCCCTCCCGGGGACCGACCTAGGCTCGGGGCATGACGCGCACCGTCGCCCTGCTGGGCGCCACCGGGTACACCGGGCGGCTCACCGCTGCCGAGCTGGAGCGCAAGGGCATCCCGCACCGCCTCGGCGGGCGCTCCAAGTCCCGGCTCGCGGACGTCCCCTCGGCCGCGGAGCGGCACCTGGTCGACCTCGCCGACCCGGCCTCGCTCGACCGGTTCCTCGACGGCGTCGACGTCCTCATCAGCTGCGTCGGGCCGTTCGCCGAGCTCGGCATGCCGGTGGTCGAGGCGGCCGTCCGCACCGGCACGCCGTACGTCGACTCGACCGGCGAACCGGTGTTCATGGCCGAGGTCTACCGCCGCTTCCGCGGCACCGGCCCGGCGGTGGTGCCGGCCTGCGGGTTCGACTACATGCCCGGCGACCTGGGCGTGGCGGTCGCGGCCGAGGAGCTCGGCCGCCGACCCGAGGAGGTCGACGTGGTCTACGCGATCTCGCAGGCCACGGCCACCCGCGGGACCGCCCGCAGCGGGGTCGGCGCGGTCACCGGCATGCGGGCCCGGCTGGGCCGGCTGGTCGTCGAGGGCGAGCACGGACCGGTGCCGGCCGTCCGGCTGCCGTGGGGAGAGGAGCTGACCGTCCCGCTGCACCAGCCGCAGGCGACGGTCCGGACCGGGGTGGCGGCCCCCGGCTGGGTGACCCGCGCGACCCAGGTGGTGGGCCCGCTCGTGCCGTACACGACGCCGGTGACCCGGCTCGCGAAGCCGTTGCTGACCCGCTGGGTCGACCGCCTGCCGGAGGGCCCGTCGCCGGCCGCCCGCGGCCGCGCCACGGGCTCCACCGTCTCGGTCGTGCGGGCCGGCGGCGAGCAGGCCCGGGTGGTGGTGCGGGTGCGCGACGTCTACGGCATCACGGCGCGGTTCCTCGTCGCGGCGGCCCAGCAGGTCGCGGGCACCGGTGCGCTCGCGACCGCAGAAGCCTTGCGTGCCAGGGAGTTCCTCGACGCCATGTCCTACGAGGACGAGGGCGGCTCGGTCTCGTGGAGCGTGCTGTGAGCGACTGGGAGGACCGGTTCCGGGCGCCGCGGGTCTCGCTGCCCGACTGGGCGCTGGACGCGCCCGACCGCAACGTGTTCCTGAGCAACGCCACCGGGACGTTCGAGCTCTACACCTGGGACCGGACCACCGGACGGACGCAGCAGGCGACCTCGCGGCCCAACGGCACCAGCGACGGCCAGCTGTCACCGGACGGCGCCTGGCTGTGGTGGTTCGACGACACCGACGGCGACGAGTTCGGCACCTGGCGCCGGCAGCCCTTCGAGGGCGGCCCGGCGGTCGCGGCCGCACCTGGCGTGCACGCGGGCTACAGCGCCGGTTGCGAGATCGGGCGGACGCTGTCGGTGGTCGGGGTCTCCACCGATGAGGGCTCGACGGTATACACCGTGCGCGCCGACCAGGCCACCGTGCTCTACACCTCCCCGGACGACGCCGACGTCGCGGCGCTGTCCAAGGACGACCGGCTGGTACTGGTCGAGCACTCCGAGCACGGCGACTCCCGGCACCGCGCGCTGCGGGTCCTCGCCGTCGACGGTGCCGTCGTGGGCGACCTCTGGGACGGCGACGGCCTCGGGCTGCACGGGGTGGACTTCTCCCCCGACGGCACGTTGGTCCTGGCGCTGCACGAGCAGAACGGCCGGCCCGAGCCGCTCCTGTGGGACCCGGTGTCCGGCGAGGTCACCCGGCTGAAGGTCGACCTCGAGGGCGACCTGTCGGCCGACTGGTACGTCGACGGCAGCGCCCTGCTGGTGGTCGCCGAGTCCCGTGGCCGCGCCACCCTGCACCGGGTGCTGCTCGACGGCACGGTGGAGGACCTCGGCGTCGGCGGCGGCACCGTCACCGACGCCACGCCGCGTCCCGACGGCAGCGTCGAGTACTCGTGGTCCTCCGCGGCCTCCCCGACCGTCATCCGCTCGACGGACGGCGCGACCGTCCTCGAGCCGCCGGGTCCGCGGGCCCCGGGCTCGGTGCCGGTCGAGGACGTCTTCGTCCCCGGCCCGGGCGGAAAGGTGCACGCCCTGGTCGCCCGGCCGCCGGGCGCCACCGGCCCGGTGCCGACGGTGTTCCTCGTGCACGGCGGCCCGACCTGGCACGACAGCGACGCCTTCGCTGCCGACCGGGCGGCGTACGTCGACCTCGGCTGCGCGGTCGTGCAGGTCAACTACCGCGGCTCCACCGGGTACGGCGCCGCGTGGCGGGACGCCATCGAGGGCCGGCCGGGGCTCACCGAGCTCGAGGACCTGGCCGCGGTGCGCGAGTGGGCGGTCGCCTCCGGGCTGGCCTCGACCTGCGTGTTGACCGGCGGCTCGTGGGGCGGCTACCTCACGCTGCTGGGGCTCGGCACCCAGCCCGGGCTCTGGTCGGCGGGCGTCGCGGCCGTCCCGGTGGCCGACTACGTGGCCGCCTACGAGGACGAGATGGAGCCGCTGCGGGCCTTCGACCGGTCGCTGTTCGGCGGCTCGCCGCAGGACGTCCCCGAGGTCTACGAGCGCTGCTCGCCCCTCACCTACGTCGCCGACGTGACCGCGCCGGTGCTGGTGCTGGCCGGTGCCAACGACCCGCGCTGCCCGATCCGGCAGATCGACAACTGGCTGACGGCCGCCGCCGAGCACGGCAAGGACGTCGAGGTCTACCGGTTCGACGCCGGCCACGGCTCGCTGGTCGTCGAGGAGCGGATCCGGCAGATGCGCGCCGAGCTGACGTTCGTGGCCCGCCAGGTCGGGCTGCCCGCCCC
>JAOPVD010000066.1 GCA_025966295.1 Frankiales bacterium
GGCCGCGAGCTGCGCGAGCAGCCCGGTCAGCCGCCCCAGCGCCGGGTCGTCCAGGGCCAGCAGCAGCTGCTCGACGTCCTCGAGGTGCCGGCGGCTGCTGCGCAGCAGCGTCCGGACCGCCACCACCCGCTCCGCCCAGCCCGGGTCGGGCGCCAGCCCCACGACCCCCACCGGCTCGAGGCCGAGCAGCGCCGCGACGGCGGCCAGGGCGGCCGGGCCGGCGCCCTCGCTGTCGAGGACCACCAGGTCGGCGCCGGCGTCGACGAACCGGTCGGCCTCCTCGCGGCCGGCGGCCAGGCCCTGTCCGGCGGCGACCTGCACCCGCATCACCGCCCGGGGCGCCACCGGCGGGTCGCCGAAGACCCGGAGCAGCTCGGCGCTGAGCCGGTTCACCGCAGCCGCCGCGGCAGGCCGGCGACGACCTGCACCACCTCGTCGGCGGCCAGCGCCAGCGCGGTGCTGGCCCGGCCCAGCAGGTCGGCGAACAGCCGGCCGCTGGCGGTCGCCGGCACCACGCCGGAGCCGACCTCGGGCGCCACCAGGACCACCTGCGCCCGGGTGGTCGCCCAGGCATCGAGCAGCGCGGCCAGCGCCACGTCGAAGGCAGGACGGGCGCCGGCGGTGTCCCAGTGGCCGTCGAGCACCACGGTCAGCCACAGCCCCAGGTCGTCGACCAGCACCGGGCCGTCCAGGCGGGCCAGCGCGCCGGCCACGTCGGCGGTCTCCAGCGTGGTCCAGCCGGCCGGCCGGCGGGTGACGTGGGCCTGCACCCGGGCCGCCCAGTCCGGGTCGTCGGCACGGGCCGGGGCGGTGGCGACGTAGGTGACCGGGCCGCTGAGCAGCCCCTCGGCGTACGCCGACTTGCCGGAGCTCTGGCCGCCGAGGACCAGTACCCGGCGGCCGGTGCGGGCGGTGTCGATGACGTCTCCGTCTCTCACGGCGCGGGCGCCGAGCTGGGCGAGCCGGCGGTCCAGCTCGTCGGGGGGCGGGTTGTGGTGGCCGACGTGGACGGCCAGCACCCGGGTCCGGTCGGTGACCGCGCCGACGGCCCGCAGCCGGTCCACCTGGGCCGGCCAGCTCGCGAGCGTCAGGTGCGACGGGATCGGGCTGCCGGCGAGCTCGAGCAGCAGCACGTCGAAGGCCCGGTCCCGCACCGCCTGCACGGTGGCCTCCGGCAGCACCCCGGTGTCGGTCGCCCAGAGCAGCCGGGCGCCGTCCGGCCCGGTCACGTCGTAGAGCACGGCGTCGTCCGGGTGCTCGGCGTCCAGCACCACGACGGCGTACCCGGCGACGGTGTGCCGGCCGCCGGGGTGCGCGGCGGTGGCGGTGACGTCCGGGTCGAAGCTGGCCTGCTCCAGCACCAGCGGGGGAGCGAGTACCTCGAGCCGGCCGGTGCCCTCGGCCCAGGCCCGCCACACCCAGGCCTGCGGGAAGTGGTGGTCGACGTGCCGGTGGGTGATGAGTACGCCGGCCACGCCGGCCAGCGACTCGCCGTACCGGGCGGCGGCCCGCGGGCCGTCCGGGCCGAGGTCGATCAGCAGCCGGCCGTCGACGAGGACGGAGCTCTGGCCGCGCACGACGCCCTGGGCCAGCGCGGCGGTGCAGGACGCGCAGGAGCACCACGGGTTGGGCCACCCGTCGGACGCGCCGCTGCCGAGCACCCTGATCCGCACGCGTCTAGCCTGCCAGCATGACCTGGACCTGGAGTTACGAGGGACCCGACGGCGCGCCGGTGCAGGCCGGCCCGGGCGCGCCGGAGCAGCCCGCCTTCCCGACGCAGGCCGACGCCGAGTCGTGGGTCGGCGAGACCTGGCGGGAGCTGCGGGAGGCCGGCGTGCACGCGGTGTCGCTGTTCGAGGGCGACCGCAAGGCCTACGGCCCGATGGGCCTCGACCCCGCCTAGGGGCGGGACGCGGGCGAGCCGCCCTTGGCGGGGTCGGTCTCCGTCACGCCGGCCAGCAGGTCGTCGACGGCCTGCTTGAGGTCGGCCGGCAGCGCCTTGGCGGCGGCGTTGTCGCGGACCTGCTCGGGCCGCGAGGCCCCGATGATCGCCGACGCCACGTTGGGGTTGGCCAGCACCCAGCCGACGGCCAGCTGCGCCATCGACAGCCCGGCCTGCTCGGCGAGCGGCCTGAGCTGCTGCACGGCGGTCAGCACCTCGTCCCGCATGAAGCCCTTGATCATGTTGGCGCCGCCGGCCTCGTCCGTGGCCCGCGAGCCCTCCGGCGGCGGCGTCCCCGGCAGGTACTTGCCGGTCAGCACGCCCTGCGCGATGGGCGACCAGACGATCTGGGAGACCCCCTCCCGCTCGCACAGCGGGATGACGTCGGCCTCGATGACCCGCCACAGCGCCGAGTACTGCGGCTGGTTCGACACGATCCGGTCGAAGCCCATCTCGTCGGCGATCCGGAGCGCCTCCGCGATCTCCGACGCCCGCCACTCCGAGACCCCGACGTACATCACCTTGCCGGCGCGGACCAGGTCCTCGAAGGCGCGGAGCGTCTCCTCCAGCGGCGTCTCGTAGTCGAAGCGGTGCGCCTGGTACAGGTCCACGTGGTCGGTGCCGAGCCGCTTCAGCGAGCCGTGGCAGGCCTCGATGATGTGCTTGCGGGACAGCCCGCGCTCGTTGCGGCCCGGGCCGGTCGGCCAGTACACCTTGGTGAACAGCTCGTAGGACTCGCGCTTGACGCCCTTGAGGGCGTCGCCGAGGACGCTCTCCGCCTTGGTGCCGGCGTAGACATCGGCGGTGTCGAAGGTGGTGATGC
Source organism: Frankiales bacterium (assembly GCA_025966295.1). Lineage (GTDB taxonomy): Bacteria > Actinomycetota > Actinomycetes > Mycobacteriales > SCTD01 > RYN-111. The sequence goes on from JAOPVD010000066.1 coordinate 2,766, forward strand.
CCTCCTCCAGCGCCGCCTGCACGCAGGCGACGGCCTGCTCGGCCTCCACCTGGGAGCCGTGCGTGAGCCAGTTGCCGTAGCTGATCTCGCTGACCTGCAGGCCGCTGCGTCCGAGTCGTCGGTAGTCCATGCACCCGACCCTAGTAAGGCCGGGCCTGTCCCCCGAACCGGGGGCCGAGCTTGCCCGCCTCCGCCTTCGGGAAGGAGATCACCGCGGGGTCGCCGTCGCTGACGAAGCGGTTCTTGAGCAGCTTGGGCAGCCAGTAGGTGGAGGTGAAGGCCTGGTCGCCGGTGCGCATCCCGCTCCGGATCCGCGGCACCGCCAGCGGGTCGAACCCCTTGTTGTACGGCGACTTCGCCGGGTTGCTGCCCACCAGCAGCACGCCCTGGAAGTCGTAGCGCCGGCCCTGCCAGGACCCGGTGTGGGCCAGCCGCGCGTTGTGCGGGTGCGCCCCGAACGGCAGCGCCATGGTCGTCACCGGGGCGCCGGCGTCGGCGCCCGTGATCACCGCGAGCCCCTGCACCAGCTCCCGTTGCACGCCGGCGTCGTCGAGCTGGCGGAGGTTGGCGTGGGTGGCGGTGTGCTCGCCGATCTCCATGCCGAGTGCGGTCAGCTTGGCGAGGTAGGCGGCCTTGCCGGCGAACGGCCGGGCGTTGACGTAGAAGCTCGCCACCGGGTGGTCCTCGCCGTGCGCCTTCGCGACCGCGAGCAGGATGCCGACCGCGGTGGCCGGGTCGACGGTGCCGTCCGGCCGCTCGCCGTACTGCGAGACGGTGGAGTCGTCGAAGGTCAGCACCATCGGGCTCCTGCCGGCCGGGACGTCGACCCGGCCGGCGACCAGGTCCGCGGCCGTGACGGTTCGGTAGCCCGACCGGTAGAGCAGCTCGAGCTCGGCGCGGAACTGCGCCGGCGTCTGGTCGTAGACGCCGGTCGGCTTGGCGAGCAGCTGGTGGTACATCAGGACCGGGACCGCGCCGAGCTCGTCGGCGTGCACGGTCGCGGGGTTCACCCGCGGCGCGGCGGGCTCCGCCGAGGTGGCCGCCGGGGACGTGGTCGGGGACGGCGCCGAGGTGCTCGCCGTACCGGTGCTGCACGCCGTGGCGGTCACGAGCCCGACAACGACAGCGGCCCATCGCCGGTAACCTGCCCGCACTTGCAACCTCCATGCTCGCTGTGACGTCCTGGTCAGGACAGCAGTGTCACCTACGGCTAGAAGGAACGTCGCGTGTCGCGTCTGCCCCGTCCCCGTGTGCTCATTCCGGTGGCCCTGGTCGCGGTGCTCGCCGGCACCGCGCTCGTCGTCCCCAGCGCCGGCTCGGTGCCGCTGGTCGGCCTGACCGCCACCTCGTTCAGCGCCGAGGCGCTCAAGAGCGCGCAGGTCTCGGTGCGCACCGACGGCCATCGGGCGAAGGTCCTGCTGGACGGCAAGCCGGTCGCGCAGGGCAGCACCGGCACCCTGACGGCGTCCCTCGCCGGTCTCACCGAGGGCACCCACACCCTCGTCGCCGAGGTCGACCGCGGCTTCCCGCGCGGCACCGCCCGGACCGAGCAGCGGCTCGTCGTCGACACCACCGCGCCGCAGCTGACCGTCGCGGTCCCGTCCGGGGCGGTGAAGATCAAGGACAGGGTCACGGTCACCGGCACGGTCGAGAAGGGGGCCACCGTCAAGGCCGACGGCGGACAGCTCACGCAGCACGGCACCAGCTTCTCGATCGCCTACCCGGTGCCGCCGGCCGGCGCCCGGGTGGTCGCCACCGACGCCGTCGGCAACGAGGCGGTCCGGGACGTGACCGTCCGCACCTCCTACCCGACGCACATCCGGGCGGTGCACATGACCGGGCGGGCCTGGGCGTACTCCAAGCTCCGCAACCCGGTGCTCGCGCTGGCCAAGCAGCACCGCATCAACGCCGTCCAGCTCGACATCAAGGACGAGGACGGCATCGTCAACTACCCGACGACCGTGCCGCTGGCGAGCACCATCGGCGCGAAGGCCGACTTCTACGACGCCCGCAAGGCCACCGCCCAGCTGCACGCGATGGGCATCCGGGTGATCGGCCGGATCGTGGCGTTCAACGACCCGAAGCTGTCGAGCTGGGCCGACAAGCACGGTCACAAGGACTGGATCATCCAGAACCCGGACGGCTCGAAGTACCTCTACGGCTACACGAAGACCGGCTTCTCCAACTTCGCGAAAAAAGAGGTCCGCGAGTACAACCAGGACCTGGCGGTCGAGGCGGTGAAGGCCGGCTTCGACGACATCGTCTACGACTACGTGCGCCGGCCGGACGGCCCGATCGCCAAGATGCGCTTCCCGGGCCTGAAGGGCCAGCCGGAGGACGCCATCGTGAACTTCCTGGCCGAGGCGCAGGCCAAGATCCGTCCGCTCGGCGGCTCGCTCGGCGCCGCGGCGTTCGCCCAGGCCTCGACCCGGCCGAAGGCGACCGCGCAGAACATCCGCAAGATGGCGCAGCACCTCGACGTGGTGATCCCGATGAACTACCCGTCGCACTGGAACCCCGGCGAGTACGGCGTCCCGGACCCGTACGTCGGCGCCTACGAGATCGTGAAGCGGTCGCTGGTGGACTGGAACAAGCAGGTCGCCGGCACCGGGTGCGTGGTCGTCCCGTGGCTGCAGGACGAGAACTACAAGGGCAGGTACACGGCCGCCAAGGTCCAGCAGCAGATCATGGGCACCCGCGCGAACGGGATCCCCGGCTGGCTGATGTGGTCGGCCAAGGCGACCTACACCGGGGCCGCCTACAGCCCCGACGCGAAGCCGGCGATCTAGCGGACGCGCTGGCCGCGGACGACCTGCGGCTTGGGGTTGCGGAACCGCCGCATGACGGTGCTGCGCAGCAGCCCGTAGGCGATGTGGCCGCGCCGGCGCTCGTCCGGGAACCGCTCCTTGAGCGCCTTTCGCAGCTGCGTCCCGGCGAGCACCATGTCCAGCGCGACGCCGAGCAGCGTGGCCAGCCAGATGCCGAAGGTGAGGGCCTGCAGCCCGACGTTCTTGGTGAGGCCGGCGACGACGACGAGCACCGCCACGGGCAGCAGCAGGAAGCCGAGGTTGCGGCGGGCGTCGATGAAGTCGCGGACCAGCCGCCGGACCGGGCCGGCGTCGCGGGCCAGCATGGCGCGCTCGTCGCCGCGGGCCGTGCCGTCCTTGACGCGCCGCCGGTTCTCGGCCTGCTTGGCGCGCTGCTGGCGGGCCGCCTCCCGGCGGTTGGTCGGCGGGGGAGTGACCGGTCCGGTGCGCCGCTTCTGCGCGTCGCTGCGCTTGGGGGTCGGCTTGCCTTTGCCCTGCTTCTGCTCGTCCACGGCTCCAGGCTATCTACGGCAGCGCGAGCATCTGGTCGAGTGCCTGCTTTGCCCACCGCGCGGTGTCCGGCTCGACGGTGATCCGGTTCGGCACCCGGCCGGCCACGAGCTCCTCCAGCGTCCAGACCAGGTGCGGCAGGTCGATGCGGTTCATGGGCGAGCAGAAGCACACCGCCTTGTCGAGGAACACCACCGTCTTGTCGGGGTGCGCGGCCGCGAGCCGGCGTACCAGGTTGAGCTCGGTGCCGATCGCCCAGGCCGACCCGGCGGGGGCGGCGTCCAGTGTCGTGATGATGTGCTCGGTGGAGCCGACCAGGTCGGCGGCCTCGACGACCTCGTGCGTGCACTCGGGGTGCACCAGCACGGTGACGCCGGGGACCCGCGTCCGGACCTCGTCGACCGAGGCCCTGGTGAACCGGCCGTGCACCGAGCAGTGGCCCTTCCACAGGATCATGGTGGCCGCCTGCAGCTGCTCGACGGTGTTGCCGCCGAACGGCTTGCGCGGGTCGTAGACGACGCAGTCCTCGAGCGCGAGGCCCAGGTCGCGGACCGCGGTGTTGCGCCCCAGGTGCTGGTCGGGCAGGAACAGGACCTTCTCGCCCTTGGCGAACGCCCACTCCAGGGCGCGCCTGGCGTTGCTGGAGGTGCAGATCGTGCCGCCGTGCCGGCCGGTGAAGCCCTTGATCGCCGCGCTGGAGTTCATGTAGCTGACAGGCACCGTGACGTCGGCGATGCCGGCCTCGGTGAGCTGCTCCCAGCAGTCCTCGACCTGGTCGAAGGTCGCCATGTCGGCCATCGAGCAGCCGGCCGCCAGGTCGGGCAGCAGCACGGCCTGGTCGGCGCCGGTGAGGATGTCGGCCGACTCGGCCATGAAGTGCACACCGCAGAACACGATGTACGGCGCGTCCGGCCGGGCCGCGGCCTGCTGCGCGAGCTTGAAGGAGTCGCCCGTGACGTCGGCGAACTCGATCACCTCGTCGCGCTGGTAGTGGTGGCCGAGGACGAAGACCTGGTCGCCGAGGGCCGCCTTGGCGGCGCGGGCGCGGGCCACCAGCGTCGGGTCCGAGGCGGGCGGGAGGTCTCCCGGACAGTCGACGCCGCGCTCGGAGGCCGGATCGCTCTGCCGGCCCAGCAGCAG
>JAOPVD010000069.1 GCA_025966295.1 Frankiales bacterium
GAGGTCCTCGAGCGTCACGTCCTCGCCGGTGACCGTCTTGATGACGTCGGGGCCGGTGATGAACATGTGCGAGGTCTTGTCGACCATCAGCGTGAAGTCGGTCAGCGCGGGGGAGTAGACGTGCCCGCCGGCGCAGTTGCCGAGGATCAGCGAGATCTGCGGGACCACCCCGGAGGCCATGACGTTGCGGTAGAAGATGTCGCCGTACAGCGCGAGGCCCATGATCCCTTCCTGGATCCGGGCGCCGCTGCCCTCGTTGATGCCGACCACCGGGCAGCCGGTCTTCAGCGCCAGGTCCATCACCTTGACGATCTTCTCGCCGTAGACCTCGCCGAGGGCGCCACCGAAGACGGTCGCGTCCTGGCTGAACACGCAGACCGGCCGGCCGTCGACCGTGCCGAAGCCGGTGATGACGCCGTCGCCGGTGGGGCGGTTCTTCTCGATCCCGAAGTCGCGGGCCCGGTGCCGGGCCAGCCCGTCGGTCTCGGTGAAGCTGCCCGCATCGAGGAAGGCCTCGATGCGCTCGCGCGCGGTCCGCTTGCCCGCGTCCTTGCGCTTCTGGACCGCCGCGTTCGAGCCGGCGTGCAGCGCCGCGTCGTTGCGGCGGCGCAGCTCGGCCAGCTTGCCGGCGGTGGTGTGGAGGTCGGGCGCGTTCTCGACAGGCTCTGCGGTCACCCGAGGAGCGTATCGAGGCAGTATCGAGGCATGTACGGCGACCTCGACCGGCCCCCGCTGCGTGCAGCCGCCCTCCAACGCGCCCTGGAGCCCGACGGCTGGCGGGTGGAGGTGCTGGACAGCACCGGCTCGACCAACGCAGTCGTCGCCGAGCGGGCCAGGGCAGGCGAACCGCACGGCCTGGTGGTGGCCGCCGAGGAGCAGACCATGGGCCGCGGCCGGCTCGGCCGGCTCTGGGTGTCGCCGCCCCGCGCCGGGCTGACCTTCTCGGTGCTGGTGCGCCCCGACCTGGCGCCCGACCGGCTGGGCTGGCTGCCGCTGCTGGGCGGGCTGGCGGTGGCCACCGCGCTCCGCGAGCAGGCCGGGGTGGACGCGGCCCTGAAGTGGCCCAACGACGTGCTGATCGGCGGCAAGAAGGTGTGCGGCCTGCTGGCGGAGGCGGTGGACGGCGCCGTGGTCCTGGGGGTCGGGCTCAACGTCACCACGCACCAGGACGAGCTGCCGCACGACCAGGCCACCTCACTGCAGCTCGAGGGGGCCACGACCACCGACCGGGAGACGCTGCTCAAGGCGGTGCTGCGCACGCTCGCCGACGTGGTCGGCGACCGCTCCTACTCGGCGTACCGGCAGCTGTGCAGCACGCTGGGACGGCAGGTGCGGGTGGAGCTGCCCGGCGGCGCCGGCGTCGAAGGCGTCGCCGAGGCGGTCGACGCCGAGGGCCGGCTGGTGGTGGACGGCACGCCGTACGCGGCGGGGGACGTGGTGCACCTGCGCTGAGCGCGCCATGATCACCGCATGGCGTACCCGCAGAAGCTCCTCGGTGAGGGCGAGCAGGTCGTCCTGGACCTGCACCAGCACTGGAAGACGATGGTCCTGCCGACGGTCGAGCTGCTGGTCACGCTCGGGCTGGCCGGATTCCTGCTCGCCGTCGTCGACGACGACCTCGGCCGGTACGCCGTGCTCGGCGTGGCGGCCCTCATCGCGGTCGTGTTCTTCGTGGTGCCGCTGCTGCGCTGGCGCACGACGCACTTCGTGGTCACCAACGAGCGGGTCGTCATGCGCAGCGGGATCCTGGCCCGCGAGGGGCGTGACGTGCCGCTGAGCCGCGTCAACGACGTGTCGTTCCAGCACACCCTGCTGGAGCGGATCCTGCGCTGCGGCACGCTGATCGTGGAGTCGGCAGGCGAGCGCGGCCAGGTCACGCTGACGGACGTGCCGCGGGTCGAGCGGGTGCAGCGCACCGTCTACGACCTGGTCGACAAGGCGGGCGACGGCCGCTCCTAGCGGACGACCTCGCCGTCGACGATCTTGCTCTCGGGGTACGGCGGCCAGTCGCCCTGCGGGGCCCGGACCTTCTCGTAGGCGACGGTCTCGACCCGCGCCCCGGCACGCTCGCCGGGACCGCCGGCGTTGACGCCGAGGCAGGTGAGGATGCCGCCCATCCCGGCCACGATGCAGCCGATGACGGCGGGCGCGCCGCGCGGCAGCACCGTGGCCGACAGCAGGAACACCCCCGCCGAACTGCCACGGAAGGCGAAGTACGCCTTCTGCCTGGGCGTCATGCTCTGGACGGTACGCCCGCTGGGCGGCAGTCGCACGTGAGAGCCTTCCGCCCGTGGACGACCTGGAGAGCCGACTGCTCGGCGCGCCCGTGACGCTGACCCGCGCCGACGTGGAGGCCCGCTCCGGGGTGCCCGCGGACGTGGCCCACGACATCTGGGCGGCCATGGGCTTCGCCGAGGTGCCGTACGGCGAGCGGGCCTTCACCACCGGCGATGTCGCGGCCCTGAAGACGGCCGCGTCGCTGCTCGCGCTGGGGGTCCTGGACACCGACACGCTGCTCGTCATGGCCCGCGCCATGGGGCAGGGGATGGCCACGCTCGCCGAGGGCCAGCTCGACGTCTTCCGGGCGCTGTCGGACGGCATGAGCGTCGAGGAGGCGCTCACCGCCGTCGTCGCCGCCACCGAGGACGTGCTGCCCAAGCTCGAGGAGCTGGTGCTGTTCGTGTGGCGCCGGCAGTTCGCGGCGGCGGTGGAGCGCTCGCTGGTGACCGTCCGCGAGGACGGCATGCCGGTCCTGGCGATCGGCTTCCTGGACCTCGTCAACTTCACTCGCGACACCCGGTCCTGGGACGCCGGGCAGCTCGAACGGACCCTCGAGCGGTTCGAGCGCGACACCGCGCTGCGGGTCGGCGCGGTCGGCGGCCGGGTGGTCAAGACGCTGGGTGACGGCGTGCTGTTCACGACCGACCGCGCGCAGACGGCGGTGACGGTCGCGCTCGAGACCGTGCAGGCGCACGCCGCCGATGAGGACCTGCCGTCGGTGCGCGGCGGCGTCGCGATCGGCCCGGTGCTGGTCCGGCTCGGCGACGTGTTCGGGGAGCCGGTCAACATCGCCAGCCGGCTGTCCGAGCAGGCCCGGCCGGACAGCGTGCTGGTCGACGGGCAGGTGGCCGAGGCGCTGCAGGACGGCTTCGAGGTGCGGCCGCTGCACCGGCGGTCGGTACGCGGCTACCGGTCGCTGGCGCCGTACCTGGTGCGGCCGGCCGGTTAGACCAGCGCGGCGCGTTCGGCCAGCTCGGGGGCCGAGCGGAACACGAAGCGGCGGTAGGCCCAGAACCGGAAGACGGTCGCGAAACCGGTGCCGATGATCCCGCTGATGGTGAAGGCGACCGGGCTGGTCGCGGACAGCAGGTAGTGGGCGATGTCCACCGGGATCAAGGTGATGACCAGCCCGATGAGGTTGATGACGGCGTACAGCGAGATGTCCTGGCCCTGGCTGCGGTCCTCGTCGACCCGGTGCGCGAACGACCACAGCCGGTTGCCGACGTAGGACACCGCCGTCGCGATGATGGTGGAGAGCGCCTTGGCGGTGGTGGGCCCGAGCCCCACCTCGAAGCGCAGCAGGTAGGCGAGGACGGTGTCGAGCACGAAGCAGAAGCCGCCGACGATCACGAACTTGAACAGCTCCGAGGCGATCGGCCGCAGCCGATCGACGAGGGGGCTGACCATGCCCGCAGCCTAGCGGGGGCGGGCTGCATAGAGTCTGACCGTGACCTGGATCCAGCTCGAGGGTGCCTGCAACGTCCGTGACCTCGGGGGCCTGCCCACCGTCGACGGCCGCATGACGCGCTCCGGCGTGCTGCTGCGGTCCGACAACCTGCAGGACCTCACCCCTGCCGACCTCGCGGTGCTCGACCGGCAGGGCGTGCGCACCGTCGTCGACCTGCGGACCTCGGTCGAGGTCGAGCTCACCGGCGAGGGCCCGCTGAAGGCCACCGACGTCCGGCACCACCACATGGACCTGGTGCCCGCCGGCCTCGGCGGCCGTGAGGAGCTGCTCGAGCGCGCTCTCCCGGACGAGACCGCCGGCGAGCACGCCATGGACCATCACTACATCGACTACATCAACCACGCGCCGCAGGCGGTCGCCGACGCCCTGCGCACCATCGCCGACCCGAACTCCGGCGCCGTGGTGGTGCACTGCGCCGCCGGCAAGGACCGCACCGGCGTCATCGTCGCCCTGGCGCTGTCGCTCGTCGGGGTGCGGCGCGACGCGGTGATCGCCGACTACGCCCGGTCCACCGAGCGCATCGAGGCCATCCGCGACCGGCTGATCTCCGAGCCGCTCTACAGCCAGGACCTGTCCAACCGCACCCTGGCCTCGATGACGCCGCACGCCGACAACATGGAGCGCTTCCTGGACCGCGTGGACCGCGAGTACGGCGGCGTCCACGGGCTGGCGATGACCATCGGGGTGGACGAGGAGACGGTCGCGCGTCTCAGCCGCCGGCTGCTGGCCGACTAGCCTTCCCCGCATGGCGATCCGGGGGGCGATGGGGCTGCCCGTCGTCGGCATGGTCGGCGGCGGCCAGCTGTCGCGGATGACGCACCAGGCGGCCATCGCCCTCGGGCTGTCGCTACGGGTCCTCGCCGACGCCACCCACGACTCCGCGGCGCTGGTCGCCAACGGGGTCGTGGTCGGCTCCCACGAGTCGCTCGCGGACCTCACCGCCTTCGCGGCCGGCTGCGAGGTCGTGACCTTCGACCACGAGCACGTGCCGGGCGAGCTCATCGCGGCGATGGAGGCGCAGGGCCTCAACGTGCAGCCCGGCTCGGCGGCGCTGCTGCACGCCCAGGACAAGCAGGTCATGCGGGAGCGGCTGGCCGCCCTGGGCGCCCCGGTGCCGCCGTTCGCCGCCGTCGGCTCGGCTGCCGACGTGGAGGGCTTCGCCGCCGAGCACGGCTGGCCCGTGGTCCTCAAGGCCGCCACCGGCGGGTACGACGGCAAGGGGGTCTGGGTGGTCGGCTCCGCCGCGGAGGCCGCGCCCGTCCTCGCGAGCGGTGTCCGGCTGCTGGCCGAGCAGTTCGTGCCGCTGCAGCGCGAGCTGGCCGCGGTGGTGGCGCGGTCGCCGTACGGGCAGGCCGCCGCCTGGCCGGTCGTCGAGACCGTCCAGCAGGACGGCATCTGCGTCGAGGTCGTCGCGCCCGCGCCCGGGCTGGCGGAGGAGCGCGCCCTCGAGGCGCAGGCCCTGGCGCTGCGCCTCGCCGCCGAGCTCGGGGTGGTCGGGGTGCTGGCCGTCGAGCTGTTCGAGACCGCCGACGGGCTGCTGGTCAACGAGCTCGCGATGCGACCCCACAACAGCGGCCACTGGACCATCGAGGGCGCCCGGACCTCGCAGTTCGAGCAGCACCTGCGGGCCGTGCTGGACTACCCGCTGGGCGCCACCACGATGGCCGCCCCGCACGTCGTGATGGCCAACCTCCTGGGCGGCGAGGGCGAGCCCGACCTCGACCGCCGGCTGCACATGCTCTTCGGGCGTGACCCCGGGCTGAAGGTGCACCTCTACGGCAAGGAGGTGCGGCCCGGGCGCAAGATCGGGCACGTCACCGCGCTCGGCGACGACCTGGACGAGACCCGCGACCGCGCCCGTGCCGGGGCGCACTACCTGAGGACCGGATCGTGGCTGTAGACCCCGTCGTCGGCATCATCATGGGCAGCGACTCCGACTGGCCCACCATGGAAGCGGCCGCGCAGGCGCTCACCGAGTTCGCCGTGCCGCACGAGGTGCGGGTGGTGTCCGCGCACCGCACCCCGGTCGACATGCTCGAGTACGCCTCGACCGCCGCCGACCGCGGGCTCAGGGTGGTCATCGCCGGTGCCGGCGGGGCGGCGCACCTGCCCGGGATGGTGGCTGCGATGACGCCGCTGCCGGTCATCGGCGTGCCGGTGCCGCTCAAGCACCTGGACGGCATGGACTCGCTGCTCTCGATCGTGCAGATGCCGGCGGGCGTCCCGGTCGCGACGGTGTCGGTCGCCGGCGCCCGCAACGCCGGCCTGCTGGCGGTCCGGATCCTGGCCTCCTCCGACGCCGTGCTGCTGGCCCGGATGAAGGACTTCCAGGGCGCGCTCGGCGACCAGGCCCGGGCCAAGGACGCGGCCCTGCAGGACAAGCTGGCCTGAGACCGCCGGTCTTGTCCCCTCGTTCTGACGCTTCCGGGACCGGATCGAGCGTGCGCCCTCGTCGCCCTCGGTGAGAACGAGGGGACAGGTCAGGTGCGGCGGGTCGGAGTGTGGGCGAGCAGCGCGGCGATGCTCTCGAGGGCGGCCGGGTTGCTCGGCACCGCCACGTCGCTGCTCGGGCCGCGCAGCTGGTCGAGGTGGGCGCGGTCGCACGGGACCACCGTGCGCTGCGCCGGGATCTCGGTGCTCATGCCCCGATCATCGGCCACGCCGACCCGGAACTGAACTGGTCAACCGCGCCACTCGATCTTGGGGCAGCGGTCCATGACGACCGTCAGGCCGGCGGCCTCGGCCCGTTCGGCGGCCGGCAGGTCCAGCACCCCGAGCTGCATCCAGACGCCCTGGGCGCCGATCGCGACCGCCTGGTCGGCGACCGGGCCGACCAGCGCCGAGCGCACGAAGCAGTCGACGACGTCGACCGGGAACGGGATGTCGGCCAGTGCGGCGTAGCCCGGCTCGCCGTGCACGGTCGCGGCGCTCGGGTGCACCGGCACGATCCGCTTGCCCTTGCGCTGCAGGAACAACGCCACGTCCCAGGCCGCCCGCGACCGGTTGTCGGACAGCCCGACCACCGCCCAGGTCTCGAGCTTCAGCAACCGGTCGACCGATGCGTCCAACGCCCTTGCTCCTCTTGTCCGGGTGCCGGTGGTCTGCCCAGGCGGGCAGGCCGTCACCCGTCGGAGGCTAGGGGCGGCCGAGGGCCCGGTAGGTCCAGCCGTGGTCGCGCCACAGCTGGGGGTCGAGGGCGTTGCGGCCGTCGACGATGTTCTTGACCGCGACCACGCTCTCCAGGTGCGCCGGGTCCATCTGCCGGAACTCCGCCCACTCGGTGAGGTGCAGCACCACGTCGGCGCCGCGGGCGGCTTCGACGGCGTTGTCGGCGTAGGAGAGCTCGGGGTGCACCCGGCGGGCGTTCTCCATGGCCTGGGGGTCGTACACCGTCACGGCGCCGCCCTGCTGCTGCACGGTGGCCGCCACGTCGAGCGCCGGCGAGTCGCGGATGTCGTCGCTGTTGGGCTTGAACGCGGCGCCGAGCACGCCGATCCGCTTGCCGTCGAAGTTGCCGCCGATGAGCTCGCGGGCCAGGTCCACCATCCGGGCCCGACGGCGCAGGTTGATGGCGTCGACCTCCCTGAGGAACGACAGCGCCTGGTCGACGCCCAGCTCGCCGGCGCGGGCCATGAAGGCCCGGATGTCCTTGGGCAGGCAGCCGCCGCCGAAGCCGAGGCCGGCATGCAGGAAGCGCCCACCGATGCGGGTGTCGTGCGACAGCGCCTCGGAGAGCTTCTTGACGTCGCCGCCGGTGACCTCGCACACCTCCGCCATGGCGTTGATGAACGAGATCTTGGTGGCCAGGAAGGCGTTGGCCGCCACCTTGACCAGCTGCGCGGTGGCGAAGTCGGTGACGACGACCGGCGTCGGGAGGTCGAGCACCGGCTGGAAGGCGGCCCGCAGCAGCGCCTCGGCCCGCTCGGACCGGACACCGAAGACCAGGCGGTCGGGGGTGAGGGTGTCCTCCACCGCGAAGCCCTCACGCAGGAACTCCGGGTTCCACGCCAGCTCGACGTCCCGGGCGGTGGCGGTCCGCTCCAGCTCCGCGGCCAGCCGCTCCGCCGTTCCGGCCGGGACGGTGGACTTGCCGACGACCAGGGCGCCGTCGCGCAGGTGGGGGACGAGCGAGCGGAAGGCGGCGTCGACGTACGTCATGTCGGCGGCCATCTCGCCCTTCTTCTGGGGCGTGCCGACGCAGAGGAAGTGCACGTCGCCGAAGGCGCCCGCCTCCTCGAAGGAGGTGGTGAAGGACAGCCGCCCGGTGTCCAGGTTCTTGCGCAGCAGCTCGGGCAGCCCGGGCTCGAAGAACGGCACCTGCCCGCTCTGCAGCGCGGCCACCTTCTGCTCGACGACGTCGACACCGAGCACGTCGAAGCCGAGCTCGGCCATGCACACCGCATGGGTCGCACCGAGGTAGCCGGTGCCGATCACAGTCAGGCGAGGACGATCACTCATGGCGGCAAGGCTAGCGGGAGCGGCCGGACTGACCTGTCCCTAACATGGCGTACATGGGCACTGCAGACACCGCGTACTCGCTGTACAGCCTTTCTGAGGAGCACCAGATGCTCCGAAAGGCGGTACGGAAACTCGCTGAGGACAAGATCGCGCCGCGCGCGGCGGAGATCGACGAGACCGCCGAGTACCCGTGGGACGTGCACGAGGCGCTGAAGAAGGCCGACCTGCTCGCCATCCACGTGCCGGAGGCGTACGGCGGTGCCGGCGCCGACCGGATCGCCCACAGCATCGTGGTGGAGGAGGTGGCGCGGGTCTGCGCCGCCTCCTCGCTGATCGTGGCCGGCAACAAGCTCGGCACGATGGGCCTGATCCTGTCCGGCTCGGAGGAGCTCAAGCAGAAGTACCTGCCGCTGGTGGCGTCCGGCGAGGCCACCTTCTCCTACGCCCTGTCGGAGCGCGAGGCCGGCTCCGACGCCGCCGCGATGCGCACCCGCGCGGTCCGCGACGGGGACTCCTGGGTGCTCAACGGCACCAAGTGCTGGATCACCGGCGCCACCGTCAACACCCACTTCACGGTGATGGCGAGCACCGACCCCTCCAAGGGCGCCAAGGGCATCTCGGCGTTCGTGGTGGAGAAGGACGACCCGGGCTTCTCGGTCGGCATTAAGGAGCGCAAGCTCGGCATCAAGGGCAGCCCGACCGCCGAGATCTACCTGGAGGACTGCCGGATCCCGGCCGACCGGATCATCGGCACCGAGGGCGAGGGGTTCATCACCGCCCTGAAGACCCTCGACCACACCCGCTCGATGATCGGGGCGCAGGCCGTCGGCATCGCGCAGGGGGCGCTCGACGCCGCGATCGCCTACGTCAAGGAGCGCAAGCAGTTCGGCAAGGCGGTCGCGGAGTTCCAGGGCGTGCAGTTCATGCTCGCCGACATGGCCATGAAGGTGGAGGCGGCCCGGCACCTGGTGTACGTCGCCAACGCCTCCGCGGAGCGCGGCGACGCCGACCTGACGTTCCTGTCCAGCGCGTCGAAGACCTTCGCCTCCGACACCGCGATGTCGGTGACCACCGACGCCGTCCAGCTGTTCGGCGGCTACGGCTACACCCGCGACTTCCCGGTCGAGCGGATGATGCGCGACGCCAAGATCACCCAGATCTACGAGGGCACCAACCAGATCCAGCGCATGGTGATGGCCCGCCAGCTCCTCAAGTAGCCGAGCCGGGGCCGGCGCCCCGGACGCGCAGTCGTGGGCCTCAGATGAGACCGTGCGCGTGGACGGCCTCGGCCACCCGCAGGAAGCCGGCGACGTTGGCGCCGAGCACCAGGTTGCCGGGCGCGCCGTACTCCTCCGCGGTCGCGTGGCAGCTCGCGTGGATCTCACGCATGATCTCCTCCAGGCGGGCCTCGGTGTGCTCGAAGGTCCACCGGTCGCGCGAGGCGTTCTGCTGCATCTCGAGCGCCGAGGTGGCGACGCCGCCGGCGTTCGCGGCCTTGCCCGGCCCGAAGGCCACACCGGCCTCCTGGAAGACCTTCACCGCCTCCGGGGTGCACGGCATGTTCGCGCCCTCGACGACCACCTGGCAGCCGTTGCGGACCAGGGTGACGGCGGCGTGGCTGTCGAGCTCGTTCTGGCTGGCGCTCGGGATGGCGACCTGGCAGGGGACGTCCCAGACGCTGCCTCCCGCGACGAAACGTGCGGTCGGCACCCGGTCGGCGTACGCGCTGATCCGTGCTCGCTCCACCTCCTTGACCTGCTTGAGGACCTCGAGGTCGATCCCGCGCTCGTCGACGACGTAACCGCTGGAGTCGGAGGCGGTGACGGCCTTGCCGCCCAGCTGCTCGACCTTCTCGATGGCGTAGATCGCGACGTTGCCCGCGCCGGAGACCGCCACGGTCTTGCCGTCCAGGGAGTCGCCGCGGACCTTGAGCATCTCGGAGGCGAAGAACGCCGCGCCGTAGCCGGTGGCTTCGGTGCGCACCAACGCACCGCCCCAACCCACCCCCTTGCCGGTGAGCACGCCGGACTCGTAGCGGTTGGTGATCCGCTTGTACTGGCCGAACAGGAAGCCGATCTCCCGCCCGCCGACACCGATGTCCCCGGCCGCGACGTCGGTGTACTCGCCGAGGTGCCGGTAGAGCTCGGTCATGAACGACTGGCAGAACCGCATGACCTCGGTGTCCGACCGGTCCTTCGGATCGAAGTCCGCCCCGCCCTTGCCACCCCCGATGGGCATGCCGGTGAGAGCGTTCTTGAAGGTCTGCTCGAAGCCGAGGAACTTCACGATGCCCAGGTTGACCGACGGGTGGAAGCGCAGGCCGCCCTTGTACGGGCCGAGCGCCGAGTTGAACTCCACCCGGAAGCCGCGGTTGATGTGCACCTCACCGCGGTCGTCCTGCCACGGCACCCGGAAGATGATCTGGCGCTCCGGCTCGCAGATGCGCTCGACGGTCTTCAGCTCGGCGAACTCGCTGTGCCGGGCCAGCACGACCGCGAGCGAGTCCAGGACCTCGCGCACGGCCTGATGGAACTCCGGCTGGGCGGGGTTGCGCCGCAGCACGTCCTCGTAGATGCGCTCAGTGATCGCGTTGACGTCCGTACCCACGCAGCTGCCTCAGTTCCGCCGACTCGTTCGCTTCCTCCGCTCACGGTAGACGCCGACCTGCGGCGGCCTCGACGCTGATCGCCGCCGCGCAGCACCGAGAGTCAGGACCGGCCCAGCGCCGCGTCCCGTGCCACGCCGTAGGCCTCCCGCACCCGCTGCCCGCCGCCCTCGCCGGTCGGCGCCACGGCGGGCGGCGCGGCGACCGGCCAGTCGGGCAGGGCCGACGGGTTGAGCGCCCAG
>JAOPVD010000375.1 GCA_025966295.1 Frankiales bacterium
GACCCCGGCGCTGTAGGGCAGCGACTCGTCCCACCACGGTTTGCCCAGCAGGCTGGTGGTGACGCCGGCGCCGAGCCGTTCGGCGAGGTCGCGCACCTGCGGTTGCGCGTGCCGGGCGCCCTGGCCGACGAGCAACGCGACCCGCTCGCCCGCGTTGAGCACCTCGGCGGCGGCACGCAGATCGTCGTCGCGGGGCAGGACGCGCGGCGGGCGCCACTGCGGGGCGGTCGCCACGACGCCGTGCTCGTGCGGAAGCTCGTCGGGCATCTCGGCGCGCTGGACGTCGTGCGGCACCACGACGACGCACGGCGAGCGCGTCGCCAGCGCGGTGCGGAAGGCGCGGTCGACGACCATCGCCGCCTGCTGCGGGTCATGGACGGTCTGGACGTACTGCGCGGCGACGTCCTTGAACAGCGCCTGCAGGTCGATCTCCTGCTGGTACTCAGATCCCAGAGCCGTCGTCTTCTGCTGCCCGACCACGGCGACGACGGGGACGTGGTCCAGCTTGGCGTCGTACAGGCCGTTGAGCAGGTGCACGGCGCCGGGGCCCTGGGTGCTCGTGACGACACCCACCTGTCCGGTGTACTTGGCGTGCCCGACCGCCATGAGCGCGGCGTTCTCCTCGTGCCGCGCCTGGACGAGCTGAGGGTCGCCCTGCGCCCGGCGGAGGGCACCCATGAGGCCGTTGATGCCGTCACCGGAGTACCCGAACAGGCGCGAGACCCCCCACGCCCGCAACCGCTCGACGATGAGGTCAGCGACCAGTCGCTCCGCTGTCATCCGACCTGCTGCCGGACAGCGGGAGGTTCGGTGGGGTAGGGGTCGGGCGCCACCTCGAGGGCCACCTTGGTCCAGCCGGTCTGCCGCTGGTCGAACGACCGGTAGGCGTCGAGCACCGAGGGCAGCGGCTCGTACTGGGTGAGCACGGTCGCCGGGTCAACGGCCCCCGTCCGGACCAGGTCGAGCAGGCGTGGCAGGTACCGCCGGTGGTTGCAGTTTCCGGCCTTGACCGTCAGGTTCTTGTTCATCGCAGCGCCGGTCGGGAAGCTGGTGAACTGCGGTGGGTAGACGCCGATGATGCCGACACTGCCGGCCTTCGCCACCGCCTGGACCGCCCACTGCAGCGCCTGGCTCGGCGCGTCCCCCGGCACCCAGGACTCCCCTTGCGGGTTCTGCTCCGGTGCGACCTGCGAGCGCTCCCGCTCGAACGTGCCCTCCTGCTCGGCGGCCTGCTCGGCGGCCGGGCCGCGCTTGGGGCGCTGCGCGTCGACGCCGACGGCCTCCACCACCCGGTCCGCCCCGATCCCGCCGGTCAGGTCGCGCACCACCTCGACCGGGTCCTCCTGGTTGAAGTCAATGACCTCGGCGCCGCGTCGGCGGACCTGCTCCAGACGACTCGGGACGCCGTCGACGCAGAGCACGCGGGCGGCGCCCTGCTGGAAGGCACTGGTGACGGCGAACTGGCCGACCGGGCCGGCCCCCAGCACCAGCACGATGTCGCCCTGGCCGACCTCGGCCAGGCGGCAGCCGAACCAGGCCGTGGGGTAGATGTCCGACAGCATGATCGCCTGCTCGTCGGTGACAGTGTCCGGCAACCAGACCGGGCCCACGTGCGCGAACGGGATGCGGGCGTACTGCGCCTGCAACCCGTCCACCGGCCCCGTGCTCTCCGGCCCGCCGAAGAAGCAGGTGCCGGCCTGCGGCCCGTTGGGGTTGGCCTTGTCGCACTGCGCGTAGTAGCCGGCGCGGCAGTACGAGCACGTCCCGCAGGCGATGGTCGAAGGGATGACGACGCGGTCGCCCGGCTGGAGGTTGCGCACCTGCCTGCCGACCTCGCGGACGACGCCGACCCCTTCGTGGCCCAGGATCGTGCCCTCGACCATGCCGCCCATCGTGCCGCGGACGAAGTGCAGGTCGGTGCCGCAGATCGCGCTCGTCGTGAGCTCCACGATCGCGTCCGTGGGCTCGCGCAGGGTGGGATCCGGGACCTCGTCGAGCGAGATGTCTCCGACGCCGTGCCAGACGACAGCCTTCATCGGCCCTCCTCGCGGTGGTGTTGCTCGTCGGACGCGAGGGTGACCATGCCCGTGTCGTGCGCAGTCATGCGAGAGACCGACGTCCTGCGCCGAACACGGGCGGGCCCGCCCCGGCCTGCTCACAGACGTCGAGCAGACGCCGTAGGACACCGATCGTCTCGCTGTCCGACGCGCCGGTGAGGGCGACCGTCGCCGCCGCGCAGGTGGCGCACCGCTCAGCCCGGACCAAGGCCCGCGACGTCAGGACGTGGTCGGGCCGGCGGAGGTCCCGGCGCGCCTCCCGCTGCGCCCGCAGCAGCCGGGGCCGCCACACCGGCGGAGCGGCGAGCAGCGTCCGGGAGCAGAGCTCGAGCACCAGGTCGGCCGTGCGGTGCGCCGACCGGTCGGCCGTCCCGACCAACCGCGGGCTCAGCGCCGCGAGCTGCGGCAGAGCGTCGGCACCGACGGCGTCGTTGACGACCCGCGCGACGGCCGCGAGCACCGGGTGGGTACCTGCCGGCCGGTCGCCGTGCGGCTCACCGGCAAGCAACGCCGTGAGCTCCATGACGCAGACGCGGTGGTCGTGGTCGTGCTCCTGGTGCCCGCCACGGCTCAGCGCCGGCAGGCCGCCACCGTCGAGCACCTCCACGCCGACGCTGGTAACCATGTCCCCTCCCCAAGCCAACAGGGGCTGACGCCTCCAGTGTGCGCCCGCCGCGGGGCCGCTGCTCATCACTGGCATCAGTGCAGGCTGACATCATGGTGGCATGATGAGCGGGTGACCGCCCCACCCAGACCGACGCTCGACGACGCCGCGCTCCGACTGCTCGCCGATCCGCTGCGGGCCCGCATCGTGGAGCTGCTGGCCGTCGAACAGCTGTGCACCTGCCACCTGGTCGAGTTGACCGGCGCGAAGCAGACCAACATCTCCAACCACCTGCGGGCGCTCCGGCAGGCGGGGGTGGTGACCGCCGAGCCGCACGGCCGGTTCACCTACTACCGGCTCGAACCGTCGGCGCTCGCACCGCTGGCCGAGCAGCTCAGCGCGCTCAGCGCCGCGGCCGAGGGCAGCCAGCAGCGCCGTCCCTGCCCCTGAGCCACCCGCCGCGCCTGCCCATGCAGACCCGACCCGTAGAGGACCCATGTCAGACACCGTCGCCGAGACCGCCTTGCCCGGCACCGACCTCGACACCCCCGTGCTGCAGCGGCTGTCCACCCTGGACCGGCTCCTGCCCGTGTGGATCATCGCCGCGATGGTCCTCGGGGTGCTGCTCGGCCGCGCGTTCACCGGCCTGAACGACGCCCTCGACACCGTCACGCTGGCCGACGTCAGCCTGCCGATCGCCATCGGGCTGCTGCTGATGATGTACCCGGTGCTCGCCAAGGTCCGGTACGGCGAGCTGCACAGCGTCACCGGCGACCGCAAGCTGCTCCTCAGCTCGCTGGTCATCAACTGGCTCATCGGGCCGGCCGTGATGTTCGCGCTCGCCTGGCTGCTGCTGCCCGACCTGCCCGAGTACCGGACCGGCCTGATCATCGTCGGGCTCGCCCGCTGCATTGCGATGGTGCTCATCTGGAACGACCTGAGCTGCGGCGACCGCGAGGCCGCCGCCGTGCTGGTGGCCATCAACTCGGTGTTCCAGATCGTCGCGTTCGCTGCCCTCGGCTACTTCTACCTCGAGCTGCTCCCGGGATGGCTCGGCCTGGAGCAGTCCGCCCTGCAGGTCAGCATCTGGACCATCGCCAGGTCCGTCCTGATCTTCCTCGGCATCCCGCTCCTCGCCGGGTTCCTGACCCGCACGCTCGGCGAGCGGGCCCGCGGCCGCGACTGGTACGAGAGCACCCTGCTGCCCAAGATCGGCCCGATCGCGCTGTACGGGCTGCTGTTCACCATCGTGGTGCTGTTCGCGCTGCAGGGCGACGCCCTCACCCGGCAGCCCTGGGACGTGGCCCGGATCGCGCTGCCGCTGCTCGCGTACTTCGCCATCATGTTCGGCGGCTCGTTCCTGCTCGGCCACAAGCTCGGCCTCGGCTACCCGCGGACCGCGACCTTGTCCTTCACCGCCGCCGGCAACAACTTCGAGCTGGCCATCGCCGTCTGCATCGGCGTCTTCGGCGTCACCAGCGGCCAGGCCCTTGCCGGCGTCGTCGGCCCCCTCATCGAGGTCCCGGTGCTGGTTGCGCTCGTGTACGTCGCGCTGTGGGCCCGGCGCCGCTTCTACGACGACGATGCGGTGCCTGCGCGGCGAGACCGGAGTGCGCGATGACCGACAAGCCCGTGATCCTCTACGCGTGCGTGCACAACGGCGGTCGCAGCCTGGCTGCGAAGGTCCTCACCGCGCACTACGCCGGCGAGGCCGCCGACGTGCGGTCCGCCGGTTCCGAGCCCGGTGACTGCCTGAACCCGGCCGTCGTGGCAGTGCTGCACGAGCGGGGCCTGTCGACGGAGGGCGAGGCGCCGACGCTGCTGACCTACGACGGCGTCGTCGAGGCCGACATCGTGGTGACGATGGGCTGCGGCGAGGCCTGCCCGGCCGTGCCCGGCAAGCGCATCGTCGACTGGCCGCTGGACGACCCGAAGGGCCAGGACGTCCGGACCGTGAGGCGCATCGTCGACCAGATCGACGCACGGGTTCGGGCGCTGCTCACCGAGCTCGGTGTCGCCGCCGAGCCGACCCGCACCCGGTAGCCCAGGTCAGCGGGTCCGGCCGTGCCGCGCGCGGGCGGTCCCTCAGACGCTTTCGGTGCCGCGGGGCTCCGACGACCTCAGCTGGTACGGCACCGACGTCACCATCACCCCGGGCTTGTAGAGCAACCGGGCCTTGAGCCGCAGCGCGCTCTGGTTGTGGAGCAGCTGCTCCCACCAGTGGCCGACCACGTACTCGGGGATGTAGACGGTCACGACGTCGCGCGGGCTCTGCCGGCGGATCCGGTCGACAGTCCAGGATCGGTCGGGTGATCTCGCGGTACGGCGGGGGCTGAGCTGGTGCGGGACAGCCACGGCGGTCCGCCGAAACCGGAGGGTGTTCGTGCTGAACCGGACGACACAGCCGACCGGTAGCCCGCTGCTGCCGTAGGCCAGCGCCCAGTACAGGGCGTGGATCCGGCCCAGCCGGCTGGGCAGCGACAGGCCTTCGATGGCGGGCGCGCACGGCAGCGGGAGCAGAAATGCCTGGCGCGGATCCACCAGGCTGCGGACGTCCAGGACGCGCAGGGGCCCGTCCTCGTGCAGCTCGACCTGCAGGCGCGAGGCGGTGAGGCGAACCCTCGCCGCGACCCGATCGCCCACGCTGGAAGTAGTCA
>JAOPVD010000127.1 GCA_025966295.1 Frankiales bacterium
CGCCAGCGAGGCCGGCAGCGCCGCCCGCCGCAGCCGCACGCCGGCCGCCTCGACCGAGCAGACCGCCGGCAGCGGCACCCGGATCTGCTCGCGCCGGCCCTGGTCGAGGCGACGCTCGGCGAGCAGCGTGCTGCCGTCCACGGCGAGCGAGACCAGACCGAGGGCCTGCACCGCCCCCAGCTCGTGGGCGACGAAGGCCGGCAGCGCGCCGGTGCCGCGGTCGGCGGACCGGTCCGCGCACACGACCAGGTCGGGGCGGTCGCTGCCCAGCGCGGTCACGAGCGCCTTGGCCAGCGCCTGCTCGTCGGCGGCGAGCTCGTCGACGTAGGACTGGCGCAGCAGCACCCGGCGGACCTCGCAGCCGAGCGCCAGCGCCTCGCGGAGCGGGCCGTCGCACTCCGGCCCCCCGGCGGACAGGACGAGAACCCTTGCCCCCCAGGCCTCGGCGATCCGCAGCGCCTGCTCGAGCGCGGCCGCGTCCGAGGCCGGCAGCGCGGCGGTGCGCGGGTCGCGGCTGACGGCACCGGTGAGCGGGTCGACCTCGGCGCGGAGGTCGGCGCAGCGCAGCAGGGCGACGACGAGCTCAGCCATGCCGGAACACCACCCCCTGGCCGCCGTCCGGGTAGCTCCACGACAGCGCGCCCTCGCCGTTGCACACCTGGTAGCAGGTGCCGCACTCGAAGCACTGCTCGTAGTTGAACAGGATCCCACCGTCGCTGGTGGGAGCGAACAGGTTGGCGGGACACGCGGTCACGCAGGCCTGGGTGGTGCACGACCGGCAGACCTCGCTGTCGACCACGATGTGCGCCCGCTCGCCGACCCGGAACTCCACGGTGGCCATCCGGTCGTCGAAGGCGATCTCGTCGTACCCGGTCATCGGAACGTCCTCCCGGCCGCGAGCCCGTCGGCGGCCAGGTGCCGCAGCTTCACGCCGTTCCGCTTGGCGGCGGCCCGCAGCAACCGCAGCGCCCCCGGCTTCGGGGTCGGGTTGGTGACCGTGAACAGGTCCTGCACCAGGTCCGCGATCAGGCCGGGGTAGCGCTGCTGGACACGCTCGGACAGCACCAGCCCCGGGGCCCTGCGCAGCCGCTTGTGGTCCTGCAGCACGAAGCTCGACTCCAGGTCCTTGCGGTAGCAGGCCAGCCCGGCGCGGCTCACGTCACCGGCCGCGATCGCCTGCGCAGCAGCCCTTCCGGCGGCCAGCCCGGACCCGAGGGCGAAGTTGACGCCCTCCAGCCAGATGCCCGCGGCCAGGCACATCCCGGCGGCGTCACCGGTCACCAGCAGCCCGTCCGCGTGCAGCTCGGGCATCGCGTCGTAGCCGCCCTCCGGGATCAGGTGCGCGGTGTACTCCTTGACCTCCGCGCCCCGCACCCACGGCGCGATCGCCGGGTGCGCCTTGAGGTCGGCGACGAGCTCCTCGGGCCGGACCTTGGCCGCGGCCAGGTGCTGCACGCTCACCACCACGCCGACCGACACGGTGTCGCGGTTGGTGTAGACGAAACCGCCACCCGGGATGCCGCGGGTGCAGCCCAGGATCTCCACGTCGACGCCCTCGAGGCCCCTCACGCCGAACCGCTCGTCGATGACCTCGCGCGGCAGCGCCAGCACCTCCTTAACGCCGAGGGTGGTGTGCGCCGCGTCCGTCTTCGGCAGCAGCCCGGCCTCCTTGGCCAGGAAGGAGTTCACGCCGTCGGCCGCGACGACGATCCGCGCCCGCAGGTCGCCGTCGGGCCGGTCGGTCCGGACCCCGACGACCCGACCGCCCTCCCGGAGCAGCCCGGTCGCGACCGTGCTGGTGAGCAGCTGCGCCCCCGCCTCGACCGCCTTGCCGGCCAGCCAGCCGTCGAAGTCGGCCCGGAAGGTCGTGCACCCGTTGTACGGCGCCTGCCCCCAGTCGCTGGTCCGGAAGTCGACCGTCAGGGCTTGGTGGCCGGTGAGGATCATCGTCGAGCGCCGGGTGACCCAGCGCTGGACCGGCACCTCGTCCCACCAGCCGGGCAGCACGTCGTCCAGGACGCGGCCGTAGACGACACCGCCGTACGCGTTCTTCGAGCCGGGGAACGGGCCGCGCTCCAGCAGCACGACCGACAGGCCGGCGCGGGCAGCGGCGAGGGCGGCAGCCGAGCCGGCCGGGCCCGCGCCGACCACCACCACGTCGTAGCTCATGCCGTCACCCCCAGCCGGGCGGCGAGCTCGGCGAGCAGCGCCCGGGCGTCGGTGACCAGGCCGAGGTCGGCCATCGCGGTCATCGGGCAGGACGGGTCGGTGTTGACGCTGACGACGTGCCGGGGGTTGCCGAGGCCGCCGGTGTGCTGGCTGGCACCGGCGACGCCGAGGGCCAGGTAGAGCTCGGGGGAGATGCTCACCCCGGTGGTGCCGATCTGGCGGTCGTGGTGCACCCAGCCGGCGTCGGTGATGACCCGGGTGGCGCCGGTGCTCGCGCCCAGGCGGGCGGCGACCGCCGTGAGCAGCCCGAAGGTCGCGGCCGCGGCCGCGTCGTCGGCGCCCTGCGGCACCAGCCCGGCGCCGCCGCCGACGACCCGCCGCGACTCGGCGAGGTCCATGGTGGCGGGGTCGGGCTCCAGGACGGCCAGTTGCTCGGCGTCGACGCCGGCGGGCACCTTGAGGGCCACCTCCATGACCTCCCCCGGTGCCGGCAGCCAGGGGCTGCGGACACCGGGGACCAGCGTCACCACGCACGGCTCGGCGCTGTGCACCTCGACCTCCAGGCGGCCGTCCAGGCGCGCCAGCGAGGCGCTGGTCCCGCCGTCGTCGACGGCGACCGCGGTGGCGTAGGCGAGCAGCGGCCGGTCGAGTGCGGCCGCCAGCCGTGGGGCGAAGTCGCGCCCATCCGGGCTGGCCGGGAGCACCAGCAGCCGGACCTGCTGCAGCAAGGGGACGAGGGCGGCCGCCAGGGCGCCCGGCGCGGCGCGCGCGGTCTCGGCGTACCAGGTGCAGGCGGCCCCGAGCTCGGCCGCGGCCACGGCGGTGCCGGTCCCGAGGACCAGCACCCGCCCACCGGCCTCGGCCACCGCCTCTGCCGCGCCCGTGGGCAGCACCCCGCCGCGGACGAGGACCACCGCCACCCCGTCCCCGCCGATCATGGAATGAGTGCCCGCGGGCTGAGCGTGCGAGGTGGGCACAAGTTCCATGATCGGCGCGGGGTTGGGGTTGGCGGTGGAGGTCACAGGCTCACCGCCACGCGGTGGCCCTCGACCACGGCGGCGTGCGCCCGCCGGGGGGCGAGGCAGTCGCCGATCCGGTGCACCGGGAACGGCGTGCCCTGCAGCTGCTGCCACAGCGCGTCGTCGGCCCGCTGCTGCACGGCGCAGACGACCCAGTCCGCGGTGCGGCTGAGGTCGGTGCCGGTCGGGTGGTGCTGCAGCTGCAGGACGACCCGGTCACCGTCGGCGGTCGCGCCCATCGGCACCACGTCCGTGGTCTGGGTGATGGCCCTGGTCGCCGCCTTCACGTTCCACGTCTCCAGGTCGAGGGTGATGCCCAGGTCCTGTCCGACGACCATGCCCGGCGTCATCACCTCGACCGTGCAGCCGCGGTCGGCGAGCAGCTCCGCCACCGACGTGGCCTGGTGGAAGCCGAGCTCGTCGACCACCACCACCTGGCCCTGCGGGGCGGCCCGGCCCTCGAGCACGTCCCGGACGTCGACCACCCGCGCCAGGTCGCCGGCCCACCAGGGCCGGTTGGGCACCGCACCGGTGGCCAGCACCACCGCGTCCGGGGCCTCGGCGCGCAGCAGCTCCGCGGTCACCTCATGCGACGTCTTCACGTCGACGCCGACCCGTTGGGCGGCCGCGACCAGGTTGCGGGTGATGTCGAGGAACTCCGCGCGGCTCGGGACGCTCGCCGCCACCGGCACCTGGCCGCCGAGCCGGTCGGCCTTCTCGAACAGCGTCACGTTGTGGCCGCGCTCCGCCGCGGTGACCGCCGCCTGCAGCCCGGCCGGCCCGCCGCCGACCACCAGCACCCGCTGAGAACGCCGGGTGGGCAAGGGAAGAGCCACCGCCTCACGGCCGGTGCGGGGGTTCTCGATGCAGCCGAGCCAGCGGTTGAGGCCCATCCGCCCGACGCACTCCTGGTTGCAGGACAGGCAGGTGCGGATCTCGGCGGCCGCGCCGGCGCGGGCCTTGCGCACGAAGTCGGGGTCGGCGATCTGGCCGCGCACAACACCGATCAGGTCGGCCTGGCCGGCCTGCAGCGCCCGGTCGGCCTGCAGCGGGTCCTTGAAGCGGCCCACCCCGACGACCGGGATTGAGACCGCTTCGCGGATGGCGCTGGGGATGAACATCGCGTAGCCCGGTGGCACCTGCATGGACGCCTCGATCATGTACAGCGTCGCGGTCGCCACGCCGATCGAGGTGTTGATGTAGTCGACCTGGCCGGTGGCGTCGCACAGCTGCGCCACCGCGACCGCCTCGTCGATGGTGGTGCCGCCCTCGATCAGCTCGTCGCCGCAGAGCCGGACGCCAAGAGCCTGGTGCGGGCCGAGGACGGCCCGGACGGCCGCCACGATCTCCAGCAGCAGCCGGGCGCGGTTCTCCAGCGACCCGCCGTACCGGTCGGTCCGGGTGTTGGTGGCCGGGGACAGGAAGCCGCGCACGATCGAGGAGTGCGAGCACTGCAGCTCGACGCCGTCGAACCCGCCGGCGACGCAGTGCTCGGCGACCCGGGCGTAGCCGTCCACCACCGACCGGATCTCGTGCAGCTCCAGGGCCTTCGGCACCTCGCGGAACAGCGGGTCGGGCAGCGGCGAGGGCGCCCACACCGGCAGCCGGCTGAACATCGACGACGCCTGGCCGCCGTTGTGGTTGAGCTGGGCGAGGATCGGCACGCCGTGCGCGTGCACGGCGTCGGTGATGCGTCGGTAGCCCGGGATGACCCGCGGGTCGAAGCCGTGGATGAGCTTCTCGTAGGGCCAGTCCGTGACGTGGGTGCTGTGCTCCTCGGTGATGATGAGCCCGGCACCGCCCGCGGCCCGGGCGGCGTAGTAGGCCGCGTGCTGCTCGGTCGGCATCCCGTCCGCGGCGTAGTTGGTGAGGTGGGCGCTGAACACCACCCGGTTCTTCACCACCAGCGGCCCGAGGCGCAGCGGGGTGAACAGGTGCGTGTAGCGGCTCATGCGTGCACCATCGCCGGCGCACTGGACAGCTCGAGCGCGCGCCGGCGGCCCTCCAGGACGGCCTCGAGGACGGTGCGCGGCGCCACGCAGTCGCCGGCCCGTGGGGTGCCGGTCGTGTAGAGGTCCTCGAGCGGCAGCCGGTGGCCACAGTCGACGACGACCGCGCACGGCACCTCGCGCTGCGCCCCGGTCCAGACGTCCTCGAGCAGCGCGGTGCCGTCGGAAGCCCTGCGCAGCAAGGCCTTGAGCTCCCGGGTCACGCCGGCCCGCTGCAGCCGGGTGTTGCAGTCGGCCAGGTCGCCGGTGAGCGAGAGCAGCGTCCCGACGATCGGGTCGCCGGTGACGATGCGGACCTCGCGGCCGTCGGCGGCGAGCTTCTCCGCGACGCTCACGCCAACCGGCCCGCCGACCGGGTCGTGCACCAGCACCGGGCCCTCCGGGACCGGTCCGCGCAGCGCCTGCCGGCTGTCGAGGACCGGCACCTGCCAGGCCACCGGCCGGGGTCGCGAGCCGGTCGCCAGCACCACTGCACCCCGGTACGCCGCAAGGTCGGCGGCCGTGACGGGGGCGTTCACCTGCAGGCGCACGCCGAGCCGGGCGCAGTCGGCGGCGAGCCACTCGGTGAGCTGGCGCAGCCGCCACCGGCCGGCGCCGAGGGTCGCGTCCTGGACGGCGCCCCCGAGCTCGGCGGTGGCCTCCCGCAGCTCGACCCGGTGCCCACGCAGGGCGAGCACCCGGGCGCACTCCAGGCCGGCCGGCCCGCCGCCAACCACGAGCACGTCGTGCCCCTGCCCGCCGGTGGCGGCGCGCACCGCGGGGTCGGTGGTCTCGTGGCCGCTGCGCGGCTCGCCGATGCAGGACACGATCGGGTTGCGGGCGTCCCGCACCCGACAGGCCTGGTTGCACAGCACGCACGGTCGCGGCGCGCTGCCGGCGCGCAGGTGCGCGACCAGCGCCGGCTCGGCGATCTGCGCGCGGGTCATCTCGACCAGGTCGCAGACGCCGTCGGCCAGCGCCCGCTCGGCGAACGCCCCGGTCACGACCGAGCCCTGCAGCACCACCGGGAACGGCGCCACGGCCCGGACCTGCGCGCACAGGTCGCGGTTGAACCCCTCCGGCTGGTGCGCGTCCGGCCGGTAGGCCGAGCCGGCGTACGGACCGGCCCGCACCACGACGAGCAGGTCGACCTCGAGAGCGGGCACCAGGTCCAGCGCATGCTCGGGCGTCACGCCGGCCCACGGCGCCAGCTCGTCGCAGGAAAGCCGCAGCGCCAGCAGCGCGTCCGGCCCGATCGCGGCGCGGACCGCAGCCAGCACCTCGCGCAGCAGCAGCCCCTTGACCGCGCCGTACGCGTCACCGCGCTGGTTGGTGATGCCGGACAGGAACTGACGCAGCACCGAGCGGTCGCCCGCCTCGACCTCCACGCCGTCGCAGCCAGACTCGACGGCCAGTCGCGCCGCCTCGGCGAAAGCCGCTGTCAGCAAGGCGATCTCGAGCGGCTCCATCACCTGCGGCAGCTCGCGGCTGACCGCGTCCGCCACCGCCGACGGCGCCCAGAGCGGCTGCTGCGAGTACGCCGAGGAGCCCTGGCCGCCGCTGTGCCCCAGGGAGGCGAGCACCAGCGCGTCACCGCAGGCGTCCTTCACCGCCCGCCAGCCCGGCCCGCACTCGGCGGCCAGCGGCGCGCGCTCGTATGGCCAGTCGCTGTCGTGCACCGACGCGGTCTCGGTGACCACGATGCCGGCACCCCCGGCGGCCCGGACCGCGTAGTAGGCGACGTGCCGCTCCGAGAGCGCCCGGCCCCTGCCCAGGTTGGTCTCATGCGGGCCGAACAGCACCCGGGAGGGCGCCGTTCGTCCGCGCAGCGCGACCGGACCGGTGAGCTGCATCAGACCGCCAGCCCGGCGAGCGGGTTCTCCTCGCACGCCTTGTCCGGGCGCCGCAGGCCGATGGTCACGGGCACCGGTCCGCCGCGCACGCCACCCCGGTGCGAGTGGTCACCGGTGGGCTTGGGGGCAGCGGCGGTGACGCCCGCGAGGGCGAGCTCGCCGTACCCCTGGACGCACTCGGGGTCGGGTCCGTCGAGCGGCAGGCCGGTGAAGAACTTCGCCGCCATGCAGCCGCCCTGGCAGGAGTCGTAGTGCTGGCAGGACGCGCAGGCCCCGCCGGACTGCGGCTGCCGCAGCTCGGTGAACAGCTCCGAGTGCTGCCAGACCTCCTGGAAGCCGCCCGGCGAGCGGACGTTGCCTGCCAGGAAGGCGTCGTGGATGGCGAACGGGCAGGCGTAGACGTCGCCCACCGGGTCGATGAGGCACACCACCCGCCCGGCACCGCACAGGTTGAGGCCGGGCAGCGCCGACCCGAACGCCGACAGGTGGAAGAACGAGTCGCCGGTCAGCACCCCCTCGCCGTGCGCGACCAGCCAGTCGTAGAGCTCGCGCTGCTGCGCCATCGTGGGGTGCAGGTCGTCCCAGACGTCCGCACCGCGGCCCGACGGCCGCAGCCTGGTCAGCCGCAGGGTGGCGCCGTACTCGTCGGCGAGCGCCTTGAAGGCGTCCAGCTGGCTGATGTTGTGACGGGTGCAGACGACCGAGATCTTGCTGTCCCGGAAGCCGGCGTCGCGCAGGTGGCCGAGGGCCGCGACCGCCATCGCGAACGAGCCGTGGCCGCGGACCGCGTCGTTGACCTCGGCGGTGGCGCCGTCCAGCGAGATCTGCACGTCGACGTAGTCGGAGGCGGCCAGCCGGTCCGCGGCGGCCCGGTCGATGCGCACGCCGTTGGTGGAGAACTTCACGCCGACCTGGTGGGCGGTGGCGTAGTCCACCAGCTCCCAGAAGTCGGAGCGGACGGTCGGCTCGCCGCCACCGATGTTGACGTAGAAGACCTGCATCCGCTGCAGCTCGTCGATGACGGCCTTCGCCTCGGCGGTCGACAGCTCGCGCGGGTCGCGCCGGCCGGATGAGGACAGGCAGTGCACGCACGCCAGATTGCAGGCGTAGGTGAGCTCCCAGGTCAGGCAGATCGGGGCGTCCAGCCCCGTGGCGAAGTGCTCGACCAGCTTCACGTCAGCATCCCGGTCTTCTCGAGGGTGGACAGCGCGGTCCGGAAGGCCGGCCGCTCGGCGGCCGGCACGTCCGCCAGCGCGTCGTCGACGGAGGTGCTGCCGTCGAGGCGCTGGACCACGTCGAGCAGTCGGCGGTCCTTGAGGAAGGACAGCCGGCGGGTGCCGAAGTGGTAGAGCAGGGCACCGAACGGCTCGGGCCGGACGGAGACCTGCGGGTGCAGGCTGAGCATCGGCTAGTACACGCCGCACATGCCGTCGATGGAGACGTCCTCGACGAGCAGGTCCGCCTCGACCAGCTCGCCCTCCAGCTCGACGGCGGCGGTGTCCTCGACGACGGCGGTGGTGGTGTCGCTCATGGGGGCTCCTAGGGGAGGGTGACGGTGGTCACAGCATCTGGAAAGATAACGGCACTCGGTGCAACAAACAAGGGGGTGCGGTGAAGCAGGGACGACCGGCGGTCACGACCCGCGAGGAACTCGAGGTGGTCGCGCTCGAGCTGTTCGCCGCGCGCGGCTTCGAGGCGACCACGGTCGACGACGTCGCAGAGGCCGCCGGGATCGGCCGCCGCACCTTCTTCCGGTACTTCGCCAGCAAGAACGACGTGGTGTGGGGTGACTTCGACGGCGCCCTGGCGCAGCTGCGCGCCCACCTCGACGCCGTGCCCGCCGGCGTGCCGCTGCTGGAGGGGCTGCGGGAGGCGGTGCTGGCGTTCAACGCCCTGCCCCCCGGAGCCGAGCCGCAGCACCGGGTCCGGATGGCGATGGTGCTGCACACCCCGGCGCTGCAGGCGCACTCGACGCTGCGGTACGCCGGCTGGCGGGCCGTCGTCGCCGACCACGCCGCCACTCGGCTCGGGGTGCAGGCGTCGGACCTCGGCCCGCAGCTGCTCGCGCACCAGCTGCTGGCCAGCTGCGTGGCGGCCTACGAGCAGTGGCTGGCCCAACCGGGCAGCGACCTGCAGGAGCTGCTCGACGCCGCGATCCGGACCCTCGCGCCGCGCTAGTCGATCAGCGCGGAGTAGACGAGCTGCCGCAGCTGGGCCCGGATCGGGTAGGTCGACGACGGCAGCAGCTGGGTGAAGAACGTCGCCGCGACCCCGGTGGACGGGTCCACCCAGAATGCGGTCGAGGCCAGCCCGCCCCAGTAGAACTCACCGGGCGACGCGGCGGTCTTGCCCGGGATCTGGTCCATCGTGGTGGCGAAGCCGAGCCCGAAGCCGATGCCGTCGAAGATGGTCTCCGCGAAGCCGCCGCTGTTCAGGGCCGCCAGGTCACGGCCCCCGGGCAGGTGGTTGCGGGTCATCAGCTCGACCGTCCGGGGGGCGAGCAGCCGGGTGCCGTCGACCGCGCCACTGCCCAGCAGCATCCGGACGAACTGCCAGTAGTCGGCGGCGGTGCTGATCAGGCCACCGCCGCCCGACAGCATCGCCGGCCGGCGCAGCGCGGCGGTGCCCAGCACGTCGTACCGGACCGCCTGGCCCTGGTAGGCGGCGTAGAGCGCGGCCAGCCGGTCGGTGTCGGCGCCCTCGACCCACCAGCGGGTGTCCTTCATCCCGAGCGGGGCGAGGATCCGGTCCCGCACGAAGGCGTCCAGCGACTGGCCGGAGACCACCTCGACCACCCGGCCCAGCACGTCGGTCGAGACGCCGTACCCCCAGGCGGTGCCCGGCTGGAACCGCAGTGGGAGACCGGCCCAGGCGTCGCAGGCGCCGGCCAGGTCCATCCCCTTCGGGGCGCCGAACTCGAAGCCGGCAGCCCGGTAGATCGCGTCGACCGGGTGCACCTGCAGGAAGCCGTAGGTCAGCCCGCTGGTGTGGCTGAGCAGGTGCCAGAGCCGCACCGGCTCCGTCGCCGGCACCAGGAACGGCGTGGTGCTCGAGCCCTTGTCGTAGACCTGCGCGTCGGCGAAGGACGGGATGAAGCGGCTCACCGGGTCGGTGAGCTCGAACAGCCCCTCCTCCCAGAGGATCATCGCTGCCACGCTGACGATCGGCTTGGTCATCGAGTAGATGCGCCAGAGGGTGTCCTCGGCGACAGGCCGGCCCGCCTCGACGTCGGCGAGCCCGTAGCTGGCCTCGTGCGCAACATGCCCGTGCCGCCCGACCTGCAGCTGGAAGCCGGTGAGGCGGCCGTCATCGACGTAGCGCTGGAAGTGGCGGTCGATGCGTGCCAGGCGGTCCTCGTCGAAACCGAGCGTCGTCATGACCCGCATCCTGCCCTGAGACCCGCCTCAGGGCAGAACCCTGATGACGACCGACACGCGCCTTTGGGAGGCTGGCGCCCATGACTGAGCATCCCCCCGCTGTCCGTGCCCTCGATGTCCGCAAGTCCTACGGCAAGGGGGACACCGCCGTCACCGCCCTGCAGGGCGTGTCCTTGGACGTCCCCTCCGGTCAGATGACCGCTGTCATGGGCCCCTCCGGCTCGGGCAAGTCCACGCTCATGCACTGCCTCGCCGGGCTCGACACCGTCGACGCCGGCAGCATCCACATCGGCGGCACACCCGTCGTCGGGCTCGGTGACAAGGAGCTCACGGCACTGCGCCGCGACCGGGTCGGCTTCGTGTTCCAGCAGTACAACCTGCTGCCGACGCTGACCGCCGAGGAGAACATCACGCTGCCGCTGGACATCGCAGGGCGCAAGCCGGACGCCGGCTGGATGGCCGAGGTGGTCCGGGCCGTCGGCCTGGCCGACCGGCTGCACCACCGCCCGGCGGAGCTGTCCGGCGGCCAGCAGCAGCGCGTCGCCTGCGCCCGGGCCCTCATCACCCGGCCCGACGTGGTGTTCGCCGACGAGCCGACCGGCAACCTCGACTCGCGGGCCGGCGCGGAGGTCCTGAGCTTCCTGCAGCGCAGCGCCCTCGAGTTCCGCCAGACCATCGTCATGGTCACGCACGACCCGGTGGCGGCGAGCTACGCCGGCCGGGTCGTCTTCCTCGCCGACGGCCTGCTGGTCGACGAGATGATCGACCCGACCGCCGAGAAGGTGCTCGACCGCATGAAGCGCTTCGAGGCGGCGGCCTGATGCTCCGCGCCACCTTCCGCAGCCTGCTCGCCCGCAAGCTGCGCCTCATGCTGGCCAGCACGGCCGTGCTCCTCGGTGTCTCGTTCGTGTCGGGCGCCTTCGTCCTCACCGACAGCCTCAGCAAGGTCTTCGACAACCTGTTCGCCACCATCAACCAGGGCACCTCGGTGACCGTGCAGGGCGTCTCAGCCCTGGGCGAGGACAGCTTCGACGCCTCCAGCCGCGAGCCGGTGCCGGGGGCGGTCCTCGAGACGGTGCGCAAGGTCGACGGCGTCAGCGACGTCGTCGGCCAGGTGCAGGGCAACGCCCAGCTCGTGCTGCCGAACGGCAAGATCTACACCACCGGCGGCCCGCCGATCCTCGGCGTCTCCTTCAACGCCCAGAGCCCGCAGGAGTCCTTCCAGATCCGCCGCGGCGCCGCGCCGAGCGGGCCCGACCAGGTCGTCATCGACGCCACCACGGCCGGCAAGGCCGACCTGAAGGTCGGCGACCGCGTCGGCGTCATCGGCACCGGGGCGACGCGCCCGACCACCATCGTCGGCATCATCGGGCTGAAGAACGTCGGCACCATCGCCGGCGCCACCCTGCTCGGGTACGACGCACCCTCGGCGCAGCAGCTGTTCGGCGTCCCCGGCACGTGGACGCAGCTCAGCGTCGCCGGCGACGTCGGCGTCTCCGACGCGCAGCTGCGGGACCGGATCGCCGCCGTGCTGCCCCAGGGCGTCGAGGCCAAGACCGCCACGCAGGTGGTGGCGGACGCCTCCAAGCAGCTCAAGCAGGGTCTCGGCTTCTTCAACACCTTCCTACTCGCGTTCGCCGGCATCTCGCTGTTCGTCGGCGCCTTCCTCATCTTCAATACCTTTTCGATGCTGGTCGCCCAGCGGACCCGCGAGCTCGCGCTGATGCGGGCCCTCGGTGCCAGCCGGGGCCAGGTGACGCGCTCCGTGCTCGTCGAGGCGCTGGTCGTGGGCGCCATCAGCTCCGTGGGCGGCTTCCTGCTCGGCATCGCGGTGGCCGCCGGTCTGCGCGGCCTGCTCGGCCTGCTCGGCATCGAGCTGCCGGGCGGCAGCACCGTCATCGCGCCCCGCACCTTCGTCGTCTCGCTGCTGGTGGGTGTCGGCGTCACGGCCGTCGCCGCGCTGGTGCCGGCCCGCAAGGCGGCCAAGGTGGCACCGGTGCAGGCGATGCGCGAGTCCGGCCCGGCCGAGGACCGCTCGCTCGGGCGCCGCACGGCGATCGGCGCGGTGGTCCTCGCGCTGGGGGTCGTGGCCCTCGTGCTGGGCCTGGGCGGCAGTGGCATCGCCCTGGTGGGCCTGGGGGCGGCGCTGTCGTTCCTCGGCGTGACGATCCTGTCGCCGCTGTTCGCCCGGCCGATCGTGGGACTGCTGGGCCAGCCGTTCGCGCGGGCCGGCATCACCGGCGTGCTGGGGCGCGGCAACGCGATGCGCAGCCCGCGCCGCACCTCGGCGACCGCCGCGGCCCTGATGATCGGGCTGGCGCTGGTCGCGACCATCAGCACGCTGGGCGCCAGCGCCAAGAAGAGCGTGACGAAGATCGTGTCGACCTCCCTCGGGGCCGACTACGTGCTGCACACCGACCAGTACCAGACGTTCTCCCCAGCCGTGCTGACGAAGCTGCAGGGCAACCCGGCGCTGGCCGCCGTCGCCGGCTTCCGGCAGGGGGAGGCCAAGGTCGGTGCCGCCGGCCGGGTCAGCGTGCAGGGCGTCGACCCGCAGGCGCTGCAGCAGGTCCTGAAGCTCGACGTGGTGCAAGGCGACCTCACCGCTCTCGGTGACGGCGCGCTCGCCATCTCGAAAAAGGAGCGGGACGACCTCGGCGTGAAGGTCGGCGACACCGTCCCGGTGACCTGGGCGCGGACCGGCGAGCAGCCGCTGAAGCTCGGGGCCGTCTACGACGACAACGACTTCGCCGGCAGCTACCTGGTGTCCGACCGCACCTTCGACGCCAACGTCACCAGCAAGGAGCTGGTGGTGGTTGCGGTGACGCAGCAGCCGTCGGTGACCCCGCAGGCGGCGCGGGCGGCGCTCGAGACTGCGCTCGTGGACTTCCCCAACCTCCTGGTCGAGGACCAGGCGCAGTTCGTGAAGGCCCAGGGGGACCAGGTCGACAGCATCCTCAACGCCATCACCGGGCTGCTGGTGCTGTCGGTGCTGATCGCCGTGCTGGGCATCATCAACACCCTCGCACTGTCGGTCGTGGAGCGGACCCGCGAGCTCGGGCTGCTGCGGGCGGTCGGCCTGCAGCGACGGCAGATGCGCCGGATGATCCGCGTCGAGAGCGTCGTCATCTCGCTGTACGGCGCGCTGCTCGGCGTCGGGGTCGGCCTGGCGTTCGGGTACGCCCTCGTCGTGGCGCTGCACGACCAGGGCATCACCGAGTTCGCGGTGCCCACCCAGCGGCTGCTCGTGGTGCTGCTCGTCGCCGCCGTGGGCGGCGTGCTGGCGGCCGCGCTGCCGGCCCGGCGGGCGGCTCGGATGGACGTGCTGGAGGCCGTCTCGGCGACCTAGCGGAGGGCGGGTGCCCTGGTCCCGCGCGGGACCAGGGCCTCCGGTCGCCGTTTCGGGGCCCATCACGGCTCGTGCGCAGGCACAATGCGCTCGTGCGATGGGGGCAGCGGTTCGAGACGAGCACCGCCGGGCAGGCGGTGCTGTCGGCGCTGATGCTGGTGCTCATCGTCGGCGTGCTGCTCTGGAACCTGCCGCCGGGGCCACCGCGCGACGCGGTCCGGCCCACCGCAGGGACCGTCCTGCAGGCCGTCGGCCTCGAGCAGGACTGGGCGCTGTTCGCCCCCGACCCGCGGGGCTTCGGCGTCGGGGTCTACGCCACGGTGACGCACCGCGACGGCCGGGTGGCGACCTGGCGGCCACCCCACAACGGGCTGCTGGTCACGCCGTACCGGACCTACCGCTGGCAGAAGTACGTCGAGCGGCTGCGTGCCGACGACTACGCCGGCCTGTGGGCGCCGACCGCGCGCTGGGTGGCCACCCAGGCCGGGCCGGACGTCACCCGGGTGGTGCTGACCCGCACCTTCCGCGACGTCGCCGTGCCCGGTGCCGGTGCCCCCCGCCCGGCGACCGGCCGCTATGACTTCTACACGCTGGAGCTGCCGTGATCCGCGCCTGGCGCCGCTGGGCGTTCGACCCGGTCGACACCGCCCCGATGGCGGCGCTGCGCATCGCCTGCGGGCTGCTGGTCCTGGGCTGGACGCTCTCCCTGCTCCCGGACGCCCAGGCGTTCCTGGCCGACGACGGGCTCACCGCCGGCCCGGTCGACGGCACCGGCGGCTGGTGGACGGTCCCGATCGCGTCGCCGTACGGCGCGCTGGCGCTGCTCGGCGCGGCCGCGCTCGCCCTCACCCTCGGCTGGCGCACCCGGGTCGCCTCGGTGCTCGTCGTCGTCCTGCTCATCGCGCTGCAGCGCCGGAACGTCTACGTCCTCAACAGCGGGGACCTGCTGCTGCGCGAGCTGGCGCTGTTCGTGGCGCTGATGCCGGCCGGCGAGACCTGGTCGCTGGACGCCCGGCGGCGCGGGTCGCAGCTGCGGGCGCCCTGGGCGCTGCGGCTGCTGCAGCTGCAGGTCTCCGCGCTCTACCTGTTCTCGGTGACCGCCAAGCTGCACGGCGACAGCTGGCAGAACGGCAGCGCCGTCGGCATGGCGCTCCAGCTGGAGGACCTGCAGCGCCTCGTCGTGCCGGAGTCGGTGGCCACCTCGGTGGCGCTGTCCGCGCTGCTCACCTACGGCACGCTCGTGGCGGAGGCGTTCCTCGTGATCGGCCTGTGGCTGCCCAGGACCCGCTGGTGGGCCATGGCGGTGGGCATCGGCGTGCACCTGGGCATCGAGGCGACGCTGCTCATCGGCTGGTTCTCGCTGACCGTGATCGCCTGCTACCTCGCCTTCGTGCCGGCCCCGACGCTGCGCCGGCTCGCCGCCCGGCGACCGGCGGCCGCGGTGCCGAGCCAACGGACCGTCGAGCCGGCGGACCTGGAGGGGGCCGCGGGCGCGGGCCTGCCAAGATGAGGGCTCCGCTTCACCTCAAGGAGTCGTTGTGCTGGATCTCGCGGGTACCTCATCGATCGTCACGGGTGGGGCCTCCGGCCTCGGCGAGGCGGCGGCGCGGCAGTTGGCGGCGCGCGGCGCCGGTGTGGTGATCGTCGACCTCCAGGACGACAAGGGCGTCAAGGTGGCCGGCGACATCGGCGGCACCTACATCCGCGCCGACGTCTCAGACCCCGAGCAGGTCATCGCTGCCGTCGGCGCCGCCGAGGGGCTCGGCCCGCTGCGCACCACGGTCTGCGCCGCCGGCATCGGCTGGGCGTCCCGCACGGTCGGTCGCGACGGCGCCTTCGAGTCGGCGCACGACCTCGCCGCCTTCCAGAAGGTCATCAACGTCAACCTCATCGGGGTGTTCAACACGGTGCGGCTCGCCGCCACCGCGATGAGCCGCCTCGACGCCGTCGACGCCGACGGCCAAAAGGGCGCGATCGTCACGCTGGCCTCCATCGCCGCCTTCGACGGCCAGATCGGCCAGGCCGCCTACTCGGCGAGCAAGGGCGGCATCGTCGGCATGACGCTTCCGGTCGCCCGCGACCTGGCGGCCGTGGGCGTGCGCCTCAACTGCGTGGCGCCCGGCCTCATCGACACCCCCATCTACGGCGAGGGGCCGGCGTCCGAGGCGTTCAAGGACACCCTCAAGCGCGACGTGGTGTTCCCGAAGCGGCTGGGCACCAGCGACGAGCTGGCCTCGATGATCCTCGAGCTGCTCACCAACTCCTACGCCAACGGCGAGGTCGTCCGCCTGGACGGTGCCGCCCGGCTTGCGCCGAAGTAGTCGGCGCGCTCACCGAGCGCCTCGGCGGCGAGCTGCCGCCCGCACAGAGCACCGACCACGTTGCCGGTGCCGCAGTACCCGCCCGCTGCCCAGACGCCCTGCCGCACCTCACCGAGGAATGGCAGGGCGTCCTGCGTGTAGCCCACCGATGCCGCCCAGCGGTGCGTCACCGGCGCGGTCACCCGCAGGTGCGTGCGCAGGAACGCCTCGAGCGCGTCCTGCACGGTCGCCGAGGTCGCGGTCGACGCCGTCTCCTCCTCCGCCCCACCGAGGTCGCGGAAGCCGCCCAGCGCGATCCGCCCGTCGGGGAGCTGCTGCCAGTACTCGAAGCCGTCCCGCAGGTAGACGGGCCGGGGTACGGCGACCTCGTCGGTCGGCGCCGTCGCCAGCATCTGCAGGCGCACGGTCCGGACCGTCCCGGCCAGCTCGGGCAGCAGCAGATCGAGCCGGCCATCGACCGCCACCACCACCGCGCCGCACAGCACCCGCCCCTGCGCGGTCGTCACCAGGCCCGTCCCGATCGCGGTCACGGGTGAGTGCTCGTGCAGCCCCGGCAGGCTCCGGGCCAGCAGCCGGCAGCGCCGCAACGGCTGGATCGTCCCATCGTCGGGGAACAGCAGGCCGCGGCCCTCCGGTCCGTCGTACTCCTGGACG
The DNA here is from genome assembly GCA_025966295.1 of Frankiales bacterium. Lineage (GTDB taxonomy): Bacteria > Actinomycetota > Actinomycetes > Mycobacteriales > SCTD01 > RYN-111. Next base: position 16,731 of record JAOPVD010000127.1, read on the forward strand.
GCGAAGCCGTCGGCCCGCATTGCCGCGGCCTGGGCGGCGCAGTCAGCCAGACCCTCCTCGGTCAGCTCGACGCGCAGCGATCCCTTGCGCTGCAGGGCGTCCGGCGTGGCGTCGGCGATCCGGTCCAACTCCTCCAGGGTGCGCCGGTACAGCGTTTTGGCACGGTCGCGGCCGAGCTGCTCGACCATGCGGTGGTGGCCGCGAGCCAACCCCGCGAGCAGGAACCCGCCGTTGCGCCCGGCCGCGCCGCCACCCACCTGACCGGCGTCGACGCCCACCACCACGGCCCCGCGGGCGAGCAGCTCCGCGACCGCGGTGAGGCCCGAGCCGCCCAGCCCCACGACGCAGACGTCAGCGCGGACGTCGCCGACCAGCGGCGGCAGCCCTAGCGAGCCGCCGTCTTCCCAGACCGGGTCGCTCATCCCCGGTGCCGGTAGAGGTCGCGCAGAAGCGCCACCTCGGCGCCGTGGTGCAGGACCTCGCGGTTGACGTGCAGCACCACGGCCCAGAACGGGTGGCGCTCGTCGGTAGTCCCGGGCGGGCCCTGGTGCGGTCGCTGGAACCGGGCGGCGTCGGCGCCGGCGATGCCGGACGCCCAGGCCGAGTAGGCCGCGTCCACGAAGCCGAGCAGCTCCTGCGCGGTGTCCGGGCAGGACGTCACCCAGCTGCGGTCCCCGAAGTGCGCGCTGGCCCGCTCGGCGAGGGTCACGCCGAGGTGCCCGAGCCGCCAGGCGATCGTCGTGAACGGCGCCGGCGTGGGCGTCGGCCAGCAGCCCTCCAGCCGGCCGTCCCGGACCGACCAGCAACCGGCCACCGGCTCCCAGTGGAGCTCCTCGTCGGTGAGGCCGTCGAGGCGCGGGCGCAGCTGCGCCTCCCAGGCCCAGCTCAGCTGCTCGTGCAGGTCCTTACCGGTGGGCATCGGGTCATTGTCGAGGACCGCGGCGCGTTCTGGGGCCCGCAGACGCAGAAGGGCCGCCCCGAGACGGGGCGGCCCTGACGTGCTCTGGGGGACTCAGTCGTCCCAGGGTCCGTAGTCGTTCATCGACGTTCTCTTCTCTGTGAGCCTGCGCATCGTGCGCCGGCGGGTCTGTGGTGGTGTCGGGGGACGAAGTCGTCGTCGCGCTCCGACCGGAAGCGATCCTGCCCGCTTCACAAGGGGCTCAACCGCAAGGTGACCATCGGCATTCCTCGAGGGAACTGAAGCCGACGTGTGCAGGGTCCCGGTCGACGGGCGACTTGGCAAGCGGTTTAGGTTGCGGTGCATGTCACAGGTGGAGACGGTCCTGGGTCCGGTGGACAGCGCGGAGCTGGGCCGCACCTACATGCACGAGCACGTGTTCGTGCTCACCCCCGATGTGCAGCAGAACTACCCCGAGGAGTGGGGCGACGAGGACGCGCGGGTCACCGATGCTGTCGCCAAGCTCACGGCGCTGGCCGACCAGGGCGTCCGCACCATCGTCGACCCGACGGTCATCGGGCTCGGGCGCTACCTGCCGCGCATCCAGCGGATCGCGGCGCAGGTACCGCAGCTCAACATCGTGGTCGCGACCGGCTGCTACACCTACGAGGACGTCCCGTTCTTCTTCCACCACCGCGGACCGGCCCTCAACGCGGCCCTCGGCACCGAGGTGCCCGACCCGATGGTGGACCTGTTCGTCCGCGACATCCGCGAGGGCATCACCGGCACCGGCGTGAAGGCCGGGATGCTCAAGTGCGCCATCGACGAGCCGGGCCTGACCCCCGGCGTGGAGCGCGTGATGCGAGCCGTCGCCAAAGCGCACCACCAGACCGGCACGCCCCTCACGGTGCACACCCACCCGACCTCGCAGACCGGGCTGCTGGCCCAGCGGGTGCTCTGCGAGGAAGAGGGCGTCGACCCGCGCCGGATCGTGCTGGGGCACAGCGGGGACAGCACCGACGCGGACCACCTGTCGAAGCTGGCCGAGCTGGGCTTCGTGCTCGGCATGGACCGGTTCGGCATCAACCTCGCGACCACCTTCGAGGCGCGCGCCGACATCGTGGTGGAGCTGTGCCGGCGTGGCTTCGCCGAGCAGATGGTGCTCTCGCAGGACGCCTCCTGCTACATCGACTGGATCGACCCCAACGTGATGGCGTTCCTGCCGCAGTGGCACTACCTGCACATCCAGGACGAGGTGCTGCCCTACCTGCGCGACAAGGGCGTCACCGAGGAGCAGATCACCGCGATGCTCGTCGACGTGCCGCGGCGGTGCTTCGAGGGCTAGGAGCCGGCCAGCTCGGCGTGCGCCTGGGCAGCGAGCTGCACCCGCTCGGCCTCGGCCCGGACGTCCTCGAGCAACCGGGCCCGGTCGGCGCGGGCGGC
>JAOPVD010000131.1 GCA_025966295.1 Frankiales bacterium
TCATCGAGACCACCGACCTGGCGTTCAGCGACGTCGCGTTCGCCGCCGGCTTCGGCAGCATCCGGCAGTTCAACGACACGGTCCGCGACGTCTTCGCGACCACGCCCGGCGACCTGCGGGGCCGCGCCACCCGGGGGCTCGCGCCCACCAAGGGCACCGTGACCGTACGGCTGCCGTTCCGCCAGCCGCTGTGGCCCGACAACCTGTTCGGCCACCTGGTCGCGACCGCCGTACCAGGGGTGGAGGAGTGGCGGGACGGTGCCTACCGGCGGACGCTGCGGCTCCCGCACGGCAGCGGCGTCGTCGCGCTGGCGCCCACCCCGGAGCACGTGCGCTGCACCCTGCAGCTGCAGGACATGCGGGACCTGTCGGTCGCGATCGCGCGCTGCCGCCGGCTGCTCGACCTCGACGCCGACCCGGTGGCCGTCGACGCGCTGCTCAGCGCGGACCCGCACCTCGCGCCGCTGGTCGCCAAGGCGCCCGGCCGGCGGGTGCCGCGGACCGTCGACGAGCAGGAGATGGCCCTGCGCGCGGTGCTCGGGCAGCAGGTCAGCACGGCCGCCGCCCGCACCCTGGCCGGGCGGCTGGTCACCGCCCTCGGCGAGCCGGTCGAGGACGACACCCTGACCCACCTGTTCCCGACCGCCGCGGCGCTCCTGGACTGCGGCGAGCACCTGGCGATGCCGCAGAGCCGCAGGGACACCGTGCTGCGGCTGGCCCGGGCGCTGGCCGAGGGCGACCTCGACCTCGACCCCGGCGCCGACCGGGGGCGGGCCCGGGCCCGGCTGGGCGCCCTCAGGGGCGTCGGCCCGTGGACCGTCGAGACCATCGCGATGCGGGCGCTCGGCGACCCGGACGCGTTCCTTCCCACCGACCTCGGGGTCGCGCGGCTGGCCGGCTCGCTCGGCCTGCCGACCGGCGCCGGCCTCATCGCCCATGCCGAGCGCTGGCGCCCCTGGCGCGCCTATGCCGTCCAGCACCTCTGGGCCCTCGGCGACCACCCCATCAACACGATGCCTGGAGGCACCCCATGAGCACGTACGCCGTCGTGGACAGCCCGGTCGGACCGCTCACCCTCGTCGCCGAGGACGACGCGCTGGTCGGTCTCTACATGGTCGACCAGCGCCACCGGCCGGTCATCGCCGGCGCGCGCGACGACCGGGTGCTGCCCGGCCTGCGCGAGCAGCTCGCTGCGTACTGGGAGCGCGAGCTCAAGGACTTCGACGTCCCGTTGCGGCTGAGCGGGACGCCCTTCCAGCAGCAGGTCTGGGCCGGCCTGCGGACCATCCCGTACGGCGAGACCTGGAGCTACGGCGAGCTGGCCGCGGCCCTCGGCCGGCCCGGCGCCAGCCGGGCGGTCGGCCTGGCCAACGGCCGGAACCCGGTGGGCATCGTGGTGCCCTGCCACCGGGTCGTCGGCAGCGGCGGCAGCCTCACCGGGTACGGCGGCGGGCTGGAGCGCAAGCGCTGGTTGCTCGACCTCGAGGCCGGGCTGCCGAGCCAGGCCGTGCGGCTCTAGTCCGTCGTCTCCAGCGGCGCTGGCCCCAAGGGACGATGGCGGTGACACCCGCGGCCCGACAGGCTCGGCGGAGTTCGTGTCGCAGCTGGCCCGTGCGACCACCGTCGCTGCCTGAGATCCCGGGCGGTGCTGGTGGTCGCGCGGTCCCCCGCCGCACGACCACCGGAGGGGCGTCCCGCAGAGGGGCGCCCCTCCGCGCGTCCAGATGACCGACCCGGGATGGTTCGTCCAGGAAGGCCGGTACACCGTCGTGATGGTCGGCGTGGAGGACTCGACATGCCTGTCCCATAACGGGGATGCTCCCCCCATGAGCCTTGCCACCGACTCAGGTCCCCCCACCCCGCCCCTGCCCACCACCACCATCGGTGGTGCTCTTGACGACGCCGTACGCCGCTACGGCCACCGCGAGGCGCTGGTCTCGGTCGAGCAGGGTCAGCGCTACACCTACGCCGAGCTGTCCGAGGCGGTGGACGGGCTCGCCCGTGGCCTGATCGCGCGCGGCATCGAGAAGGGCGACCGGGTCGGGATCTGGTCGCCGAACTGCAGCGAGTGGGTGCTCGTGCAGTACGCCACCGCGCGGATCGGCGCGGTCCTGGTGACCATCAACCCGGCCTACCGCACCCACGAGCTGGCCTACGTGCTCGACCAGGCCGGCGTGCGGCTGCTGGTCGCCGCGCCCTCGTTCAAGACCAGCGACTACGTGGGGATGACCAAGGAGGCGGCGCCGGACGTCGACGCCGTCTTCTTCGGCAGCCCCGAGTGGGACGCGCTGTCGCTCGACGGCGGCCCGCTGCCCGAGCGCGGCCTGACGCCCGACGACCCCATCAACATCCAGTACACGAGCGGCACGACCGGCTTCCCCAAGGGCGCGACGCTGTCGCACCGCAACATCCTGGGCAACGGCTTCCTCGTCGGCCAGCTGTGCGGTTACACCCAGCTTGACCGGGTCTGCGTGCCGGTGCCGTTCTACCACTGCTTCGGGATGGTGATGGGCAACCTCGGGGCGCTGTCCCACGGTGCCTGCATCGTCATCCCCGCGCCGGCCTTCGACCCGGCGGCGACGATGCGCGCGGTCACCCAGGAGCGGTGCACCTCGCTGTACGGCGTGCCCACCATGTTCATCGCCGAGCTGGCGCTGCCCGACTTCGCGTCGTACGACGTGAGCTCGCTGCGCACCGGCATCATGGCCGGCTCGCCCTGCCCGGTGGAGGTCATGAAGCAGGTCCAGGGCTTCATGCCGGAGGTGACGATCTGCTACGGCATGACCGAGACGTCACCGGTGTCGACCCAGACCCGCGCCGACGACACCCTCGACCGGCGGGTCTCCAGCGTCGGCCGGGTGCACCCGCACGTCACCGTGAAGGTGGTCGACCCGGCGACCGGCGCGACCGTCGAGCGCGGCGAGACCGGTGAGCTGTGCACCGCCGGGTACGGCGTGATGCTGGGCTACTGGAATGACCCCGACAAGACCGCCGAGGCCATCGACGCCGAGGGCTTCATGCACACCGGCGACCTCGCCGTCATGGACGCCGACGGCTACCTGTCGATCGTCGGCCGCAGCAAGGACATGGTCATCCGCGGCGGGGAGAACGTCTACCCGCGCGAGATCGAGGAGTTCCTCTACACCCACCCGGAGGTCCTGGACGTCCAGGTCATCGGCGTCCCCGACACCCGGTACGGCGAGGAGCTCTGCGCCTGGGTCCGCGTCGCCGACGGCGCCGCGCTCACGCCCGAGGCGCTGCGCGACTGGTGCAAGGGCAAGCTGGCGCACTACAAGGTGCCGCGCTACGTCCGGTTCACCGACGAGTTCCCGATGACGGTCACCGGCAAGGTGCAGAAGTTCAAGATGCGCGAGGCCTCGATCGACGAGCTCGGCCTCCACGACGCGGCCGGCGTCGCCACCGCCTGACCCCTGACCCCTGACCCTGACCCCTGACCCCTGGTGATCCACGGAACCAGCGCCCCCGTTTCGTGCCCCAAAACGTGGGCGCCGGTTCCGTGGATCACCGGGAGTCGGGGGCGGTGACGAGGGCAGTGGGAAGCGGGCACCTAGGCTCCGCTCGTGTTCACCCCAGACGCGGTCGACGTGCGGATCCTGCAGGCACTCATCGAGGACCCGCGCCTCACGGTCAGCGAGCTGGCCGAGCGGGCCGGCGTCGTCCGCAACACCGCCCAGGCGCGGCTCGACCGGCTGCACCGCGAGGGCGTGCTCGGCCGCAACGACCGGGGCGTCGAGCTGCGCGAGCTCGGCTACGTGGTGTCGGCCGTCGTGGCGATCCAGCTCCGGCACGCCGAGATCGAGCAGGCCTGCGCGGCGCTGGAGGACAACCCCTCGGTGCTGCTCGTCGAGGAGGTGGCCGGCTCGACCGGCGACCTGCTGGTGCGGGTCGCCTGCCGGTCCACCGACGACCTGCAGGCGGTGGTGCACTCACTGCTGTCCACCCCCGGCGTGGTGTCCACGACCACCCAGGTGGTGCTCAAGACCCGGGTGCCGTTCCGGGTCGGCCCGCTGCTCGACCGGTTGAGCAGCGCGCCCAGCGCAGCCACGTGACCTACGCCACATTCTGAGCATTCTGCTCAATCAACCGGCATTCGATTGACCCGGACGTCAACCACCTCGACGCTGAGCGCTCCACTGAGCACCAGGAGCGCACCGTGACGGCCCTCGACGACCGCCCCACCTCCGCCCGTCGCGCCTACACGCCCGCCGACCGCTACGTCGCCGGCGCCCGGCCGGTGCTGCTCACCGGCGTGCAGGCGATCGCCCGGCTGCTCGTGGAGCAGCACGTCCGCGACGGCGGCCGCACCGCGTCGCTCGTCAGCGGCTACCCGGGCTCGCCGCTCGGCGGTCTGGACAAGCTCCTGCACGGCCTGCCGCAGCTCAAGACCGAGCACGGCGTGCACCTCGTCCCCGGCCTCAACGAGGAGCTCGGTGCCACCGCGGTCTGGGGCAGCCAGCAGGTCCCTGGCAACCAGACGCCCGACGGGGTGCTCGGGGTCTGGTACGGCAAGGGGCCCGGCGTCGACCGGGCCGGCGACGCGCTGCGGCACGGCAACACCTACGGCGCCAACCCCAAGGGCGGCGTGCTCGTGATGGCCGGCGACGACCCGGGCGCCAAGTCCTCCACCGTCCCCTGCACCAGCGAGCGGACCCTGGCGTCGTTCGGGATGCCGGTCCTGACCCCGCGCAACGGCGAGGAGGTCATCACCTTCGGGATGTACGGCGTCGCGCTCTCCCGGCTGTCCGGCTGCTGGGTCGGCATCAAGGTGCTCGCCGACGTGGCCGACGGCCTCTGGACGGTCGACCGCGACTTCCAGGCCGTCGACATCGCGGTGCCCGCGCTGGAGTGGAACGGCCGGCCGTGGACCTACGCCCAGCTGCTGATGAAGGACCCGCGGGACAGCACGATGGCCGAGGCCGCGCTGCTCGGCCCGCGGTGGGCGGCCGTCGAGGCGTTCGGCGCCGCGAACCCGGTCGACGAGATCACCGTCGCGGCGCCCGGGGCGTGGCTCGGCATCGCCGGCACCGGGACGGCGTACGACGCGACCCTGCAGGCGCTGCGGGACCTCGGCGTCACCGATCCCGGTGCCGTCGGCATCCGGGTGCTGCGGGTCGGGATGCCGTACCCGCTCGGCGCCGGCCTGGTGCGCGAGTTCGCGGCCGGCCTGCAGCAGGTGCTCGTCGTCGAGGAGAAGACCTCGTTCGTGGAGTCCCAGCTCAAGGAGATCCTGTACGGCGTCACCGGCGCGCCGGCCGTGCACGGCAAGCGCGGCGCCGACGGCAAGCTGCTGGTCCCGGCCGACGGCCAGGTGTCGGCCGACCGCCTCGACGGGGTGCTCCGGTCGGTGCTGGGCGAGCGGGTCGCGCTCGCGCCCCGCAAGCCCGGGCCGCGCACCCAGCTGACGCTCTCGCCGGTGCAGCGCACCCCGTACTTCTGCTCGGGCTGCCCGCACAACCGCTCCACCCCGCTGCCGGAGGGCTCGCTGGGCAGCGGCGGCATCGGCTGCCACACCATGGTCACGCTGTCGGAGCGCCCGGACCAGGCGGTGCTCGGCCTGACCCAGATGGGCGGCGAGGGCAGCCAGTGGATCGGGCAGGCGCCGTTCAGCGACGTCGACCACATCTTCCAGAACGTCGGGGACGGCACCTTCGCGCACTCCGGCCAGCTGGCGGTGCAGTTCTGCGTCGCGGCCGGCGTCAACATCACCTACAAGCTGCTCTACAACGCGGTCGTGGCCATGACCGGCGCCCAGAACGCCGAGGGCGGGCTGTCGGTCGAGGCCCTGACCCACAAGCTGACCGCCGAGGGCGTGGCGCAGATCGTGGTCGTCAGCGACGAGCCCAACAAGCACAAGCGCAGCCGCTTCGCACCCGGCGTCACGGTCCGGCACCGCGACGACATGGACGCCGTGCAGAAGCAGCTGCGTGCGGTGCCCGGCGTCACCGTCCTCATCTACGACCAGCAGTGCGCCAACGAGGCCCGCCGGCTTCGCAAGCGCGGCAAGCAGGAGGTGCGCACCACCCGCGTCGTCATCGACGAGGCGACCTGCGAGGGCTGCGGCGACTGCGGTACCAAGAGCAACTGCCTGTCGGTGCAGCCGGTCGAGACCGAGCTCGGTCGCAAGACCCGGATCGACCAGACCACCTGCAACACCGACTACTCCTGCCTGCTCGGCGACTGCCCGTCGTTCCTCACCGTCCAGGTGGCGACGACCCGCAAGAAGCCGGCCCGCACGGCCGCCCCCGAGGCGCCCGCCGTCGCCGAACCGGTGCTGCCGGCCGCCGCTGACGTGTTCCTCGCCGGCATCGGCGGCACCGGCATCGTCACGGTCAACCAGCTGCTCGCCACCGCGGCGCTGCGCAGCAACCTCGACACCACCGGGCTCTCCGGCCTCGACCAGGTGGGGCTGTCGCAGAAGGCCGGGCCGGTCACCTCGCACCTGCGCTGCGGTGACCGCGGCCCGGCGAACCGGCTCGGGCACGGCACGGCCGACGTGGTGCTGGCGTTCGACGCGCTGGTCGCGGCCGACCCGAAGAACCTCGCGGTCTGCTCACCGGAGCTCACCCTCGCCGTGGTGTCCACCTCACAGACGCCGACCGGCACCCAGGTCGCCGACCCGCAGGCGCCGAGGACCGACGTCGCCGGCCAGGTCCGCAAGCTCAAGGACGCGACCGCGAAGGTCGTCGAGATCGACGCCCTGGCCGCCTCGGAGGCGCTGTTCGGCTCCACCGCCCCGGCCAACCTGCTGCTGGTCGGCGCGGCCTACCAGCTGGGCGTGCTGCCGTTCCCGGCCAGCGCGCTCGAGGACGCCATCGACCTGAACGGCGTCGCGGTCAAGGCCAACGTCGCGGCCTTCCGCTGGGGCCGGGTTGCGGTCGCCGACCCGGAGGCGTTCGCCGCGGCGGTGCGCCCGGCGGCCCGTCGTACCCCGGTGGTGTTCGACTTGGGGGACTCGCCGCTGGAGGGGGAGACCCGCCGGCTGGTGGCGGTCCGGGCCCAGCTGCTCGCGGAGCACTCCGGCCGCAGGACCGCCCGCGCGTACGTCGCTGTCGTCGAGCGGGCCTGGACGGCCGAGCGGGCAGTCATGGTGCAGACCGCCTACTCCGAGGCGGTGGCCCGTGGGGTCGCGCACCTGTGGGCCTACAAGGACGAGTACGAGGTGGCCCGGCTGCTGACCCGCCCCGAGCTGCTGGAGGAGGTGCAGCTGCAGGTCCCCGGCGCGACCAAAGTGACCTACAACCTGCATCCGCCGGCGCTGCGCTCGATGGGGATGTCCTCGAAGCTCAAGCTCGGCGCGTGGTCGCGGCCGATGCTGAAGCTCACCGCCCACGGCCGGCTGCTGCGCGGCACGCCGCTCGACCCGTTCGGCCGGGCGCACGTCCGCAAGGTCGAGCGTGAGCTGCTGGCCTCGCACACCGCGCTGGTCGAGCGGCTGACCGCATCGCTGACGGCCGAGTCGTACGCGGTGGCGGTTACCGCGGCCGGGGCGTCGGAGCTGGTACGCGGCTACGAGGGCGTCAAGCTCGCTAACGTCGACCGCTACCGCGAGACCCTGGCGGCGCTCGGCTGCTGACGTGGAGGGCGAGGGAGCACGACCGTGGCCAAGCTGATCTACTCCGCCATCACCTCGCTCGACGGCTACGTCGCCGACGAGGACGGCAGCTTCGGCTGGGCCGCCCCGGACGAGCAGCTGCACGCCTTCGTCAACGACCTCGAGCGTCCGATCGGCACCTCCCTCTACGGGCGCCGGATGTACGGCGTGATGGCCTACTGGGCGACCGCCCCCGCCGACCAGGCAGGCGCCCAAGGGGACTACGCGCAGCTCTGGCAGGGCGCCGACAAGGTCGTCTACTCCAGGACCCTGACGGCGGCCTCCACGGACCGGACCCGGCTCGAGCGGGACTTCGACCCGGCCGCGGTCCGGCGGCTGAAGGCGTCGGCAGATCGCGACATCTCCGTGGGTGGCCCCGCGCTCGCCGCCCAGGCGATCGAGGCAGGACTGGTCGATGAGTGCCACCTGTTCCTCACTCCTGTCGTGGTGGGAGGGGGCACGCCCGCCTTCGCGCGCAAGGCCCTGGTGCGGCTCGACCTGCTGGACGAGCACCGTTTCGAGGGCGGTGTCGTGCACCTGCACTACCGGGTGAAAGCCTGAGGCGATGAGTGCCCGGATGGAAGAGCTCGACTGGAGCCCGACCCCGATCGGTGACGTGAGCCTCCGCCGGCGCCGCGACCCGATCAGCGGCGTCGACATCTTCGAGGTCAAGCTCGGCGACGAGTTCCTGATGTCGAGCCTGTTCACGGTCGCCGAGGTCGAGGTCGCCCGCCTCGCGCTGGCCAGGCTCGAGGGCACTGACCTCGACATCGCCGTGGGTGGGCTGGGGTTGGGCTACACCGCGCAGGCGGTCCTCGCCGACGCGCGGGTGCGCGAGCTGCTCGTCGTCGACGCCCTCGAGCCCGTGATCGGCTGGCACGAAAGGGGACTGGTCCCGGTCGGCCCCGCCCTGACGGCCGACCCGCGCTGCCGGTTCGTGCACGGCGACTTCTTCGCGATGACCGACGGCGCCGGGTTCGACCCGCAGTCGCCGCAGCGGGTCTTCGACGCCGTCATCGTCGACATCGACCACTCGCCGCGCCACCTGCTCGCCGACGGCAGTGCCGGCTTCTACGGCGTGGAGGGCACCCGACGGCTGGCCCAGCACGTCCGGCCCGGCGGCGTCTACACGCTGTGGTCCAACGACCCGCCGGACGAGGCCTACCTGGCGATCCTGTCGCAGGTGTTCGTCGAGGTCGCCGCGGAGGTCGTCCGCTTCCCCAACCCGCTGCAGGACCGCGAGGCCACCAACACCGTCTACGTGGCTACGAAGCCGGGCTGATCCCGCCGATCCCGCTTGCGTCATCGAAACTGCTCCCGACCGTGCGCGTGGGAGCTATGACGTAAGCGGGAGGCGACCCCCTTGCGTCATCGAAACTGGCCCCGACGCAGAGCGCGGGAGTGATGACGCAAGCGGGGGAGGTCAGACGGGGCGGATGCGGCCGGTGACGGTGCCGAGCGGCAGGCCGCTGGCGGTCCGGGCGGTGATGGTCGCCTCGTCGCCGTCCTCGAGGAACGTCCGCCCGGCAAAGGGATCGCGGCCGTTCCAGGTCAGCTCGATGAGCGAGCCGCGCTCGTCCACGGCGTCGCCGCTCACCGTGCCGGAGGCGAACAGGTCCCCGGTCCGCAGCGAGGCGCCGTTGGCCGTCAGGTGCGCCAGCAGCTGCGGCCCCGTCCAGTACATCCCGGCGAACGGCGGCCGGCTGAGGACGCACCCGTTCAGCGACAGCTCGAGGCGCAGGTCGAGCCCCCAGTCGCCGGACACCTGCAGGTAGTCGGCGACCGGCGGGTCCTGCACCGGTACCGGCACCCGGTCGAGCGCCTCGAGCGGCACCACCCACGGGCTGATCGACGTCGCGAAGCTCTTGCCCAGGAACGGCCCGAGCGGGACGTACTCGTAGGCCTGGATGTCGCGGGCGCTCCAGTCGTTGAGCAGCACGATCCCGAAGACGTGCTCCTCGAACGCTGCCGTGCTGACCGGCGAGCCGAGCTCCGAGCCGACCCCGACCACGAAGCCGACCTCGACCTCCACGTCGAGCTTCTCCGACGGCCCGTACGCCGGTCCGGCGCCGCGCAGCCCGGCCGGCCGGCGCACGTCGGTGCCGCTGACCACCACGGTCCCGGCCCGGCCGTGGTAGCCGACCGGCAGGTGCTTCCAGTTCGGCAGCAGCGGGTCGCCGTCCGGGCGGAACATCCGGCCCAGGTTGGTGGCGTGCTGCTCGCTGGCGTAGAAGTCGACGTAGTCGGCCACCTCGAACGGCAGGTGCAGCGACACCTCCGAGGCGGGGACCAGCGGCTGGTCGAGCAGCCCGCGGACCTGCTCGCGGACCGCGGTCCAGCGGGCCCGGCCCTGGGCGAGGAAGGGGTTCAGCGACGGGACCTCCCACGACGGCCCGAGCGCCTCCGCCAGGTCGAGCACCCCGTCGTCGACGGCCACCCCGACCCGGCGCGGGCCCGCGCCGACGGAGAAGACGCCGTACGGGAGCACCTCGCGGCCGAAGTGGGTCACAGCAGCCCCAGCCGCTGGGCGTCGGCGATCGGCCGGGCGGTGTCGCAGGAGCCGTAGGAGTGGAACAGCCAGCGGGTGGCGGTGACCAGGTCGGCCGACAGCTCGCGGGCCTCGTCGGCAAGCGCCGCCGCGTCGGTCGACGCGAGCACGCCTGCCACGTCGCCGGCGGACAGCGCCCGGGCGACGGCGAGCAGCAGGTTGAGGTAGCCGTGGTGCGGCACGTCCCCGGTCGACTCCCAGCCGCGCACCGCGGCGTGCAGGCCGCCGGTCGCCTTGAAGGGCACGGAGACCCGGGCCGCCCCGGTGACGTAGGCGCCCACCTCCTCGACGGACGGCAGGCGCGCACCGCCGCACCGCAGCTTGCCGAGCACCCCGTGCCCCGCGAGCTCCTTCGGCGCCACCCCCTCGAGGTAGCACGGCAGCTGCGTCATCACGCCCGAGCGCAGCTCCACGCCGCGGACGATGACGCGCGGGTCGGTGGGGAGCTCGACGGAGGCGTCGCCGAGCAGGTGCACCTCGATCTTCTCGTCGTCGTCCAGCAGCGCGAGCAGCTCGCCGACCCGGTCGCCCGGGCACAGGAACCGGCCGGACAGCATCGGCGAGGACGCCGCGCGGTGCCGGGCGAGCGCCTGGTCCATCGGCAGCCAGGACGGCGGGAACACCCCGGCGTCGTCCACCAGGCCCGCCAGCAGCGGGATCAACGCGCCCAGGACCAGGGGTAGTCGCGGGCCTCGTAGCCGTAGGCCCCGGGTGCCACGTCCAGGGGCGCAAAGGTGTCGACCATGACGGCCATCTCGTCGGTGGCCTGCGTGCCGAGCGACTTCTCGACGGCGCCCGGCTGCGGGCCGTGCACGAACCCGGCCGGGTGCAGCGAGACCGAGCCGAGCTCGATGCCGCTGCCGGCCCGCGACCCCATGTTGCCGCCGACGTAGAACAGCACCTCGTCGCTGTCGACGTTGGAGTGGTTGTAGGGCACGGGGATGGCGTCAGGGTGGTAGTCCAGGAGTCGGGGCACGAACGAGCACACTACGAAGCCCGGGCCGGTGAACGTCTGGTGCACCGTCGGCGGCTGGTGCACCCGGCCGGTGAGCGGCTCGAAGTCGAAGATGGAGAAGGCGTGCGGGTACAGGCAGCCGTCCCAGCCCACCACGTCGAACGGGTGCGAGGGATAGGTGTAGCGGGTCAGCACGCCACGGCGCCGGACCAGCACGTCGGTCTCGCCGGCGTCGACCAGCAGCGGCTCGCTGGGCGCCCGGAAGTCCCGCTCGCAGTAGGGCGCGCTCTCCAGCAGCTGACCGCGCTGCGACAGGTACCGCGGCGGCGGCGTCACGTGCCCCCGGGCCTCGACGACCAGCGCGCGGACCGGGCCATCGGTCACCACCCAGCGGTGCGTCGTCCCGGTCGGTACGACGACGTAGTCGCCGTAGGAGAACGGCAGGGCGCCGAAGACCGACTCGAGCACGCCGCTGCCGGACTCGACGTAGACCAGCAGGTCGCCGTCGGAGTCGCGGTAGAGCGGCGAGTCCTCGACGGCCGCGACCCACGACAGCCGCACCGAGCGGTTGCCCAGGAACAGCGTCTTGCCGGTGACGAGGTCGCCCTGAGCGGGCAGGTCCTGGGTGCGGAAGTGCCTGGGGAGCAAGGGTTCCTGCGGCGCCAGCCGGTCGTCGTCGCGGCCGACCGCCTCGACCCGGCAGATCCGGGTGGGCAGCTCGCGGTGGTAGAGCAGCGCGCTGTCGGAGGAGAACCCCTCCTCGCCCATCAGCTCCTCGGCGTAGAGCCGGCCGTCGGGCTGGCGGAACTGGGTGTGCCGTTTGCGCGGCACCTCCCCGACTGACCTGTAGTGCGGCATGGCCTACAGGTTGCCCCGTCGGGCCTGCTCGCGCTCGATCGCCTCGAACAGCGCCTTGAAGTTGCCCTTGCCGAAGCCGAGTGAGCCGTGCCGCTCGATGAGCTCGAAGAACACCGTCGGCCGGTCCTGCACCGGCTTGGTGAAGATCTGCAGCAGGTAGCCGTCCTCGTCCCGGTCGGCGAGGATCTTCAGCTCGCGCAGCTCCGCGAGCGGCACCCGGGTGTCGCCCACCCAGTTGCCCAGCTCGTCGTAGTAGCTGTCCGGCGTGTCCAGGAACTCGATGCCACGGGCCCGCAGCTCCCGCACCGCGCGCACGATGTCGTTCGTCGCCAGTGCGATGTGCTGCACCCCCGGTCCGCCGTAGAACTCGAGGTACTCGTCGATCTGCGACTTCCGCTTCGCGACGGCCGGCTCGTTGAGGGGGAACTTCACCTTGAACGAGCCGTCGCTGACGACCTTGCTCATCAGCGCGGAGTACTCGGTGGCGATGTCGTCGCCGACGAACTCCTTCATGTTCTGGAAGCCCATGACCGTGTTGTAGAAGGCCACCCAGGTGTCCATCTTGCCGAGCTCGACGTTGCCGACCACGTGGTCGACGGCCTGGAACAGGCGCCGGTCCGGCCCGGTCACGAGCGGCTCGCGCGCCACGAAGCCGGGCAGGAACGGGCCGCTGTAGTCCTGTCGCTGCACGAGGGTGTGGCGGGTCTCGCCGTAGGTCGCGATGGCCGCGGTGATGACCTTGCCGTGCTCGTCCTCGGTCACCGTCGGCTCCTGCAGGCCGGTGGCGCCACGCTCGACGGCCAGCCGATAGGCGAGCTCGACGTCGGACACGCGCAGCGCGACGTCGACGATGCCGTCGCCGTGCCGGGCGTGGTGCTCGCCGTCCCAGGTGCCGGCGACCACCGGGGCCGTGATGAGGAAGCGGACGCCACCGCTCTCCAGCAGGTACTCGGCGCGCTCCCGGCTGCCGGTCTCCGGGCCGCGATAGGCGGTGAGCGTCATGCCGAACGCGGTGGCGTAGAAGTGCGCCGCCTGCCGGGCGTTGCCGACCACGAAGCGCACGTGGTCCCAGCCGTCGAGCGGGAAGTCCTGGTCGGTCATGGGCGCACCTTCTTGCGCTCCCGGCCGCCTGCGCAAGCACCCGCTTTGGGGCTGGGCAGGTTGTACAGACAGACCAGTCAACTCCCTGCTTCACTGGACAACATGTCCACTCTCGATGCCCTCGACCGGGCCCTGCTGCGGCTCCTGCTCGACGAGCCCCGCCTGGGCGTGCTGGAGACCTCCCGCCGCCTCGGCGTCGCCCGCGGTACGACGCAAGCCCGGCTGACCCGGCTGGAGCGGGCCGGCGTCCTGCGCGACTGGGCGCCGACCGTCGACCCGGCCGGGCTGGGGTTCGCGGTGACGGCCTTCACCACCCTCGAGGTGCACCAGGGCCGCGGCATCCGGCAGATCAGCGAGCACCTGCGGTCGATCCCGGAGGTGCTCGAGGCGCACACCACGTCGGGGCAGGGCGACCTGCTGTGCCGGATCGTGGCCCGCGACCACGCCGACCTCCAGCGGGTGCTGGACGCCATCACCAGCACCCAGCTGGTGGCCCGGACCTCGACGGTGATCAGCCTGACGAACGAGGTGCCGTACCGGGTAGCGCAGCTGCTCGACGGTCCCTGACCGGGCGCCGGTCCTCGCCGACGGTGGGGGTCGGCTTCAGTGCGCCCCGCCTTCCGTCGTACAGGTCGCGGCCGAGCACCTGCACGATGCCGGCGACCGGGATCGCCAGCAGCGCCCCGAGGATGCCGGCGAGGTCGGCGCCGATGAGGACGCTGACCAGGACGGCCAGCGGGTTGATGTCGACGGTCCGCGAGAGCACGACCGGCTGCAGCAGGTGGTTCTCGAGCTGCTGGTAGACCACGAAGAAGACGATCGTGATGACGCCGGCCGGGATCGAGTGCAGGAACGCCACGGCCGTGGCGACGACCGCACCCAGGGTGGCGCCCACGAGCGGCAGCAGGTCGGCCAGCCCGACGAACACCGCGATGACGCCGGCGTAGGGCACGCCCAGCACCACCAGCGTGAGGAAGGTCAGCGTCCCGCAGATCACCGAGATGACCAGGTTGCCGGCCATGTAACCGGTCACCGCCCGCGCGCAGTCCCGGCCCACCCGCTCGGCCCGGGTGCGGCCCGGCTCGCCGAGCAGGCCCAGCGCGCCGGCGAGCAGCCGGGGTCCCTCCAGCACCATGAGGTAGGTGAGCACCAGGATGCTCAGCGCCGCGGCCACCGTGTTGGCGATGACCGCCAGGACGTGCGCCGCGCTGCTGCCCAGCCCGGTGACGCTGTCGCGCAGCTGCTGCTGGTTGCGGGCGGCCAGCTCGTCGAGGTGGAAGCGGGTCACCAGATGCCCCACCGGGCCCTTGCCCTCGCGGGCCTGCGCGATGTAGTCCGGCAGCTGGCTGGCGAACTCCCTGCCCTGGTTGACGAGCGGCGCGACCAGCAGCACGACCACCCCGATGATGACGGCGACCAGCACCACGAACACCAGCAGGGTGGCCAGCGACCGGCGCATCCCGGTGCGGTGCTCGACGGTTCCGACGACCGGCCAGACGCAGGTGGCGAGGAACGCGGAGACGAC
Source organism: Frankiales bacterium (assembly GCA_025966295.1). GTDB lineage: Bacteria > Actinomycetota > Actinomycetes > Mycobacteriales > SCTD01 > RYN-111. The sequence continues at coordinate 14,600 of JAOPVD010000131.1, forward strand.
CAGCCACACCAGCACCCGCTGCACCTGCATGACGAACACCACGGCCACGACGGTGGCCAGCACCATCGCGATGGTAACGACGATGGTCCGGACGGGGACCGGCTGGCGGCCGGGAGCGGTCATGCCCCGGCGGTGCCCGGTGCGGGGCGACTGACCCGCGGGAGGTCAGGACAGCTCGAGCAGCATCCGGGTGTTGCCCAGGATGTTGGGCTTGACCCGCTCGAGGTCCAGAAACTCCGCGACGCCCTCGTCGAACGACAGCCGCAGCTCGGCGTAGACCTCCGGCTCGACCGGCGTGCCGTCGATCTCGACGAAGCCGTGCCGGGCGAAGAACTCGGTCTCGAAGGTCAGGCAGAACAACCGCTGCAGCCCCAGCTCGTGGGCGTCGGCGATGAGCTGCTCGAGCACCGCGTGACCGGCCCCGGTGCCGCGCCGCTCCGGTGCGACGGCGACCGTGCGGACCTCGCCGAGGTCGCGCCAGAGCACGTGCAGCGCCCCGCAGCCCACCAACTGGTCGCCCTCGACAGCCACCCGGAACTCCTGCACGTCCTCGTACAGCGCGACCGTCGCCTTGTCGAGCAGCCGGCCGTCGCCGCGGTAGTGGTCGACGAGGGTGCGGATGGCGAGCACGTCGGCTGTCCGGGCGCGGCGCACATGCATGGCGCACAGGATGCCCGACCGCCCGCGGGACGCACCGCCCCCGCCCCCCCTCCCCGGTGATCCACGGAACCAGCGCCCACGTTTGGGCACCGCAAACGGGGGCGCCAGTTCCGTGGATCACCGGGCGGTGGCGGTGACACATCACCCGATCTGGTCATGTGACAGGCGGCGGCGACGGCGATGCTGGTTGCAGTGACCGGAGTGCAGGGGTGACACGGGGCTGGCGCGACCGGGCCCGCGCTCTGCCGTACCTCCAGGCGACCCCGGCGCTGCGGCTGTGGCTGCTGGCGCTGGTCGTCGGTGCCGTGGGCGTGAGCGTGCCCGAGGGAGGCGCCGTACCCGGCTCGGACCTGGCGGTCCTCGCGGCCCTTTCGCTGCTCGCAGCCGCCGACGTCGAGCTGGGCCGGCGGGCGGAGGGCGGCCGGGTCACCGGCCAGCGCCCGCACAAGGGGTTGTCGGCCTGGCCGTTCGCCGCCGTGCTGCTGTGCGCCAGCCCGGCCGCGGCGCTGGTGACCGTGCCGGTCTACGCCTACGCCCGCTGGCGCGGGCTGCGGGTGCCGCTGTTCAAGTGGGTCGGCTCCGGCGCGATCGTGACGATCGCCGCGGCGGTCTGCCACCCGCTGCTGCCGTCGCTGGTCGACCCCGGGCCGGCGGCGGTGCTGGAGCTGCTGGCGGCGGCCACCGTGTTTCTCGCCGTCGAGGCCGTGCTGTTCGCCGGCTGCGCCGCCGCCGGCGAGCCGTCCGACGAGCAGTGGCTCAAGGACCAGCTGCGGTCGCGGGCCTTCTACACCGGCGAGTTCCTGGTGCTGTGCCAGGCCACGGTGGTCGCGGTGCTCTGGGCCGCCACGCCGGCCCTCGTGCTGGTGCTGCTGCCCACCTACGCCGGGCTGCAGCGGGCGTTGCTGCACGCCCCGCTGCGCAAGCTGGCCGACACCGACGTGAAGACCGACGTGCTGCGCGTGCACGCGTGGGAGGCGCGGGCCGAGGCGGTCCTGGCGCGGCGCGTGCCCTTCAGCGTGGTGCTGATCGATCTCGACAACTTCAAGGCGGTCAACGACGAGTACGGCCACCTCGTCGGCGACCAGGTGCTGCGCGGCAGCGCCGACGTCCTGAAGGCCGGGCTGCGGCCGACCGACCTGCTCGGCCGGTTCGGCGGCGAGGAGTTCTGCCTGCTGCTGCCGGGGGCCGACGTCACCGAGGCCTGCGCCGTGGCGGAGCGGCTCCGCACCGCGCTCGCGCTCGACCCGGTCGCCGGCCTCCGGGTGACGGCCTCCTTCGGGGTCTACGCCAGCGAGCCGCTCGACCCCGACCGGCTGCGGGAGGCGCTCGCCCGCGCGGACCTGGCGCTGTACGTCGCCAAGGCCGAGGGTCGCAACCGGGTACGCA
>JAOPVD010000354.1 GCA_025966295.1 Frankiales bacterium
CCGGGTCGCGGTCATGTACCTCGGCAAGATCGTCGAGCTCGGCACCGAGGACCAGATCTACGAGGGACCGACGCACCCGTACACGCAGGCGCTGCTCTCGGCGGTGCCCGTGCCGGATCCGACGAGCCGCGAGACCAAGGCGATCATCCGGCTAGAAGGCGACGTGCCGAGCCAGGCCGATCCGCCGTCGGGCTGCCGGTTCCGCACTCGGTGCTGGAAGGCGCAGGACATCTGCGCCACCCAGCCGCCCGCGCTGGCCGAGCGCGGCGGCGCCCCGGCGCCCTTCGACCACCCCAGTGCCTGCCACTTCGCCCAGGAGCGCGCGGTCATCCCGGGGGTCTGATCCGTGGTCCCCTGCTCCAGCGGCTACGCTGACCCGCTGGAGCCCCCTCCGGAGCGCCACCCCGCCCGGACGTCCCGCCTGGAGTGCTCGTGATCACCTTCCTGTCCGTCGTGCTCGTGCTCGCCAGCCTGGGCATGATCGTTCTCGTGCTGCTCCACAAGGGCAAGGGCGGCGGTCTGTCGAACATGTTCGGCGGCGGCGTGTCCAGCTCGCTGGGCGGCAGTGCCGTCGTCGAGAAGAACCTCGACCGGCTGACGATCGTGTGCGGGCTGGTGTGGTCCACCTGCATCATCGCGCTCGGGCTCCTGCTCAAGCAGCAGTAGGCCCGCCGCCCACGGCAGTAGAGTGGGCCTCTCCCGAACGACGGACACCTGGAGCAGACGTGGCAGGCGGCAACGCGATCCGAGGCAGCCGCGTGGGCGCCGGCCCGATGGGCGAGGCGGAGCGCGGCGAGGCCGCTCCTCGCCGGCGCATCTCCTTCTGGTGCGCCAACAAGCATGAGACCCGGCCCTCCTTCGCGGAGGAGGCGGCCATCCCCGAGACCTGGGACTGCCCGCGCTGCGGCTTCCCGGCCGGTCGGGACAAGGACGCGCCGCCGGCGCCGCCGAAGACCGAGCCGTACAAGACCCACCTGGCCTACGTGCGGGAGCGCCGCAACCAGGAGGACGGCGAGGCCATCCTCGCCGAGGCGCTCGCCAAGCTCCGCGGCAAGTAGCCCGCGCCCAGCAACCTCACGGTTGACCCCGCGCCGATCATGGCGCACCGTGCTGGCATGGACGTCCTCGGACTCGGGGCCCCCGGCCGGTGGATCCAGGACAGCCGCGGCCCGGAGCGGGCCCTGCGGGTCACCGCGCACCCGGATGCCGGCTTCCTGGTCCTCAGCACCTGGCGCGACGGGGCCTGTGTCGGCACCGTCCGGGTCACCCCGGCCGAGGCGGCCGCGCTGCTGGCGGGGCTCGCCACCGGGCTGGCCGAGCTCGCCGTGCCCGCCCAGGACGAGCCGGTCCGACTCGTCGCGACCTAGAGCCGGCGCAGGTCGCGGGGCAGTCGCGAGGCGGCGGCCTCGTCGAGCAGCCACAGCGTCTGGCGACGCCCCACCGCACCCGCGGCCGGCACCTGCACCGGCCCGGCACCGGACAGCGCCAGCGCCACCGCGGCGGCCTTCTGCTCACCGGCCACCACCATCCACACGTCCTGGGCCGACCGGATCGCCGTGAAGCCCAGCGTGATCCGGGTCGGCGGCGGCTTCGGGCAGCCGTGCACGCCGAGCACCGGACGCTCGTCGTAGGCGGCGGGCGACTCCGGGAAGATCGAGGCGGTGTGCCCCTCGGGCCCCATCCCCAGCATGAGGACGTCGAACGGCGGCACCAGTGCGCTGCCCGGCGCGGCCGCCGCCAGCTCGGCGGCGTACCGGGCCGCGGCGGCGTCCACGTCGTCGCCGTCCGGGCCGCCCAGCGCAGCCATCGGGTGCACCCGCTGCGGGTCCACCTCGACGTGGTCGAGCAGCGCCCGGCGGGCCTGCAGCTCGTTGCGCTGCGGGTCGTCGGCCGGCACGAACCGCTCGTCGCCCCACCACACGTCCAGCCGCGGCCACTCGACCGCCGCGCGGGCCGGGCTGTCGCGCAGCGCCTCCAGGGACGCGATGCCGATGCCGCCGCCGGGCACCACCAGCGACGGCACCCGCCCGTGCGCCTGCGCGTCGACGAGCGCCGTCACCAGCCGGGCCGCGACGGCAGCCGCGAGCACCGCCGGGTCACGATGGACCACGACGGTGCGCTGGGTGCTCACGTGGTGGTCAGCGCCGGGTCGGGGTCGCTGGCCTCCACCGGGTCCTGCCAGATGTGGGTCCGGGTCGCCGGCCGGCCGGACAGGTCCCGGCTGCCGGTGGTCGTCTCGAGCGCCTCGGCGAAGATCTCGTCGGCGTCGAGGCGGCGCAGCTCCTCGGCCAGCAGGTCCCCGAGCTCGCGGCGGGGGAGCGGCATCGCCCGGTCCGGCTGGCCGGTGCGGGACAGCGTCGCCGTCCGGCCGTCGGTGCGGTCGATGCGGACGCTCTCGTCGCCGACGTCGAGCGCCACCGCGGTGACCCCGGGGCCGCGGCTGTCCTCGAGCTCCACGGCGGTGCCCAGCCGGGTCTGCAGCCAGCCGGCGAGCAGCGCCCGGCTCGGGTTGCTGGCCTCGCCGCTCACCCGCACCGAGTGGACCTGGCCTTCGAGGGAGTCGAAGGCGGACGCGCACAGCGAGCGCCACAGCGTGGTGCGGGTCCAGGCCAGGTCGGTGTCGCCCGGGCAGTAGTCCTCGGCCCGTACCCGCAGCGTCGCGAGCGGGTCCGGGGCGGCCGAGCTGTCGGTGATGCGGCGCTCCGCGATCACACCCAGCGGGTCGTGCGCGATGAGGTGCGGCGGCTCGCCGAACCACCAGGTCACGACGGGCGCGTCCGGTGCCAGCAGCGGCAGGACCACCGACTCCGCGTGCAGGGCCAGCCGCCCGTACATCCGCATCACGACCGCCTCGCCGGGACCGAGGCGGCCCCCGACGGAGACCTCGGCGTCCAGCCGCGGGTCCGGCGCGTCCGGGCGGCGCCGTACCACCACGAGCAGCCGGCAGGGGTGCTGCGCGGCGGCGGCGGTGGCGGCCTGCTCGGCCTCGGCGACCAAGCGCTCGTCGA